>CAZBCV010000121.1:0-9778 GCA_964490495.1 uncultured Aureispira sp.
CAAAAGTTAAAGAAATCTTAAACAATGATGTTCAACAAAGTAGTATTTAAACTATATCAACATTAACTTGTCTAAAACACCTTGTATTACATACCTATTCAATAATTAATTCATATTTATGAGATTTCTAATCATTCTTTTCTTTTCTTTTTTTAGTATCATATTGTTGTCTCAATCATCTTCTCAAAAGTACAAAATATCTGGAAAAGTATTAGACAAAACTAGCAATAGTCCTTTAGAATTTGCGACAGTGACATTTCAAAATATAAAAAATCCTGAAATAATTACTGGAGGTATGACCGACGATAAAGGTTTATTTTTAGTGGAAGTACCTCAAGGCAAATATAATATTAAAGTAGAATTTATATCCTTTACGCCGTTCATTATAGAAAACAAAGAAATAAATACGGCTCAATCTTTAGGAAATATATCTTTAACAGCAGATGCACAAATGCTAAATGAGGTAGTAGTGACTAGCGAACGCACTACTGTAGAAATGAAATTAGACAAAAAAGTGTATAATTTAGGTCAAGACCTAATGGTGAAAGGTGGAACAGCGAGTGATGTTTTAGATAATGTTCCCTCAGTTTCTGTCGATGCTGAAGGAAATGTCCTTTTGAGAGGAAATGAAAATGTTAGAATTTTGATAGATGGGAGAATAAGTAATGCGCTGAATATTTAGTAGGTTTGCGATGGGAACACAGTGATATTACAACCAATGAATTGACATCTAATTTTAGAAGAAATAAGATATATGATAATTTTTTCCCGAGTGCTACTATCAATTATGAGTTTAATGAAACTTCTGGTTTAGCTTTAAACTATAGTAAAAGAGTCCAAAGACCAAGAGGAAGACAACTCAATCCTTTCTCTAGTATAAACAGTAATATTAATATATTTCAGGGAAATCCCGACTTAGATCCAGTATTTACTGATGCAATAGATTTTGGATATATTAAAAGATGGCAGAAAGTGACATTTAATTCCTCAGCATATTACAATTATTCTTTAACACCGTTTCAATTTTTGCGTCGAGAATCTGGACTTATTTTAGATGATGGCACACCAGTAATTTTCACAGGACCTGTCAATGGTGGTACAGAACAAAGATATGGATTAGAATTCACCGTAAATTATAATCCTATAAAAAAATTACGCATCAACACCAATTTTAACTTCTTTGGTGTTCAAACCGAAGGGGAACATCGATATACCAATTTGTCATCAAGAGAAATAGTGGTGAATTTGGATAACTCAGCGGTAGCTTGGTTTGCTCGAATCAATGCAAAATACACGCTTCCATATAAAATCGATTGGCAAACTAATTTTACATACAGCTCTGGAGAAAAAACTTTTCAGGGTAGAACTTTAGGTATTGCAGCTTTAAACTTAGCTTTCAGCAAAGATATTCTTAAAGATAAGGGAACGATAGCTCTTAACGTCAGTGATGTATTTAATTCAAGAAGAAGAATTTTTGAAGCAAATATACCTAATTTTGTTAACTCTTATGTCAATATGCAATGGATGCAAAGACAGGTAAACCTTGCATTTACGTATAGATTCAACAGGAAAAAATCTGATAGAGAAAGCGATAAACGCACACGTGAGGAAATGGATGGCGGCGGAATGATGTGATAATTATTGGTATTTTAAACTAAATTCGTACATTTGCACAAAATAAAACCTTTTTGAACCATGTATAAATTAATATTAAGTTTTTTTATGACCTTAAGTACTCTAGTAGTCTGTGAAGCCCAAAACGTATTTTTGCAGGAAAAATATGGTACCCCGTTTGAAACAGTACCTTTCAATAAGATAAAGCATGAAGATTTTATGCCAGCGCTAAAAATAGCATTGGATAAAGGAAAAGGAGATATAAATAAAATTATTAAACAAAAGGCGAAACCCACTTTTAGTAATACCATAGTAGCACTTGAAAATGCTGGCAAAGATATCACTAAAGCATCAAAAGTGCTTTTTCATCTTAATTCAGCAGAAAAAACGCCTGAAATACAACAAGTAGTTAAGGATTTTACGCCACTATTAACAGATTATAGAAATGATATTTCGTTAAACAGTAAACTATTTAAAAGAGTTAAAAAAGTATGGGATATGCGCAATACTCTTCAATTAAGCAAAGAAGAAGAAATGTTGTTAGAAAAATCCTATAAGAGTTTTGCTAGAAACGGGGCCAACCTTAAAAAGAAAGAGCAAGAAAAATTAAGAGCTATCAATAAAAAATTGTCAGATTTATCTATCAATTTTTCTGAAAATGTATTAAATGCAACTAACGAATACCAACTGCACATCACAGATGAAAAAGATTTGGCTGGTTTGCCAGATTTTGTAAAAGAATCTTCAGCTTTAGCTGCTAAAAAGAAATCTTTAGATGGATGGGTTTTTACTCTTCAAGCTCCTAGTTATGGTCCGTTTATAAAATATGCTGACAATAGACAATTGAGAGAAGAAATTTATAAGGCTTTTAGTACAAGAGCGGCTAAGGGTGACCAATATGATAATAGCAATAATATTTACGAAATAGCTTCCTTGAGACATCAAAAAGCACAATTATTAGGGTATAAGACCTGGGCTGAATACATATTGGAAGAGAGAATGGCTAATACAGAAAAAATAGTTTTTGATTTTTTGAATGATGTAAAAGAGAAAGCAGAACCCATAGCTAAAAGAGAAATGCAAGAATTATTGGCTTTTGCCAAAAGAGAGGGTTTCACAGGACAAAAATTGGAAAGATGGGATCAAAGTTATTATGCAGAGAAATTAATGAAAGAGAAATATTCTATCAATGATGAAGTCCTTAAACCCTATTTTAAATTAGAAAATGTACTTCAAGGGTTGTTTGATTTAACTCAAGACCTATTTGGATTGACCTTCAAAAGAAATGATAATATACAAGGGTGGCACAAAGATGTAGTGGCTTATGAAGTCTATGATGAAAAAGGAAAAATGATGGCTATTTGGTATGGAGATTATTTTCCTCGTCCTGGTAAAAGAGCGGGAGCATGGAATAATACCTTAAGAGGTCAATGGGTCTCAGAAGGCAAAGAATATAGACCACATGTGGTTAATGTCTGCAATTTCTCAAAGCCAACTGAAACCAAACCCTCTTTATTGACACATTATGAGGTCGTAGTTTTGTTTCATGAATTCGGACACGCACTTCATGATATGTTGGCTGAAGGGACATATTCATCTATTAGTGGTACAAGTGTAGCGTGGGATTTTGTAGAATTGCCTAGTCAGTGGTTTCAAAATTATGTTTACGAACCAGAAATATTACAGAGATTTGCTAAGCATTATGAGACTGGAGAGCCTATATCAACAGAATTGATTCGAAAAATTAAAGAATCTTCTACATTTATGCAGGGTATGGCCACCATGAGACAATTAAGTTTAGGACTTATAGATATGGAATGGCACACATCCAATCCAGTAGGTAAAACAGTAAGAGATGTAGAAGGAAAAGCGGATATTACAGCACAATTTTATCCTTCTGGAACAAACTCAAGTGTGAGCAATGCCTTTTCTCATGTGTTTTCTGGTGGATATTCTGCGGGATACTACAGTTATAAATGGGCTGAAGTATTAGACGCAGATGCCTTTGAATTTTTCTTAGAAAACGGGCTGGTTAATAGAGACGTTGCACAATCTTTTAGGGAAAACATTCTTTCTAAAGGAGGCAGCGAAAAACCGATGGAACTGTACAAAAGATTTAGAGGTCGTGAACCAAAGCCTGATGCAATGCTGAGGAGATCGGGATTAATGGAAAAGTAGCATTTTTATTTCAAAAATATTATATCACTTTATTGGAATAATTAAAAAAATATTAATTATTCCTATGCAAGGAATAATTTTTTATTTTTGTGAAATAATTATAATACAGTTTAATGTTAATTTCAGCAGTTATTGTATATTTGATACTCACCATACTAATAGGTCTATGGGCTTCGAAAAGAGTAAAAACAGCTGGGGATTTTATTAATGCAGGTAGAAACTTACATCCGGCAATAAATACGGCAGCCTTATTTGCTTTGTGGTTTGGCAGTGAAACTATTTTTGGGGCTAGTTCTGAGTTTTATAATCATGGATTAAGAGGAATTATAGAAGATCCACTTGGAGGTGTGCTGTGTTTAATGTTGGTGGCTTTCTTTTTTGCCAAAAAGCTCTATAGGTTAAATATACTGACAATAGGAGACTTATTCAAACTAAAATATGGTGAAAAAATTGAATTATTGAGTTCGATATTAATAGTTGTGAGCTTCGTTGGTTATGCTGCTGCACAGATAGTGGCTTTAGGATTGTTGTCTCAAGTTTTGATAGGTATAAATATGGAAACAGGGATGATAATTAGTGCGATGATAGTTATGTTATATACATTTTCTGGAGGTATGTGGGCAGTATCCATTACTGATTTTATTCAGAGTGTTATAATAGTTTTGGGCCTTTTTGTAATGACAATTATGGTAACAATAAAAGTAGGCGGAGTGGATATAGTTTTTAATTCTATTAGAGAAGAACAAAAATTATTTTTACCACAAAGAACATCTACGGACATTATCAACTGGGGGGCAGCGTGGATGGTTTTGGGTTTAGGAAGTATAGCATCACAAGATATTTTTCAACGTATCAATTCAGCCAGAAGCGAGAAAGCTGCATATTATTCTACTTTGTTGGGTGGCGTTTTATATTTATTTTTGGCGTTGATTCCTTTGTATCTCATACAGGCGGGTCATTTAATAGATTCACAAATATCTAAAGGTGATAGCCAACTTTCTTTATTGAGGTTGGTATATACACATATGCCTCAATGGGTGCAGATATTGTTTTTTGGATCCTTGTTAAGTGCTATAATGAGTACATGCAGCGGAGCGTTATTAGCTCCTGCAAGTATTTTATCCGAAAATATATTAAAGCCAATATTAAAAACAAGTGGAAATGATAAAAAATTATTGCTCCTCACCCGTCTATCAGTTCTTTTAGTGAGTATAGCAGCATTATTTTTAGCTATTAGTAATCAAAATATTTTATCTTTAGTAGCGGAATCTAGCGTCATAGGATTGGTAACAATATTTGTTCCTTTTGTTGCGGCATTACATTTTAACCACACCAATAGAACAGGAGCTTTTTTATCAATTTTAATAGGTACAGTGGTATATGTTGTTTTTAGGTTTATACCTCTCTCTGATATACATCCGAGTATTTTTGGGTTGGGGGGAGCGTTGCTTGGCATAGTATTAGGTAGCTTCACGAGACCGAAAGTTTAGTGCGATTTTGTACAAGAAAAATACCAACATCCGATGGATCGTAATGTGAACACGGATACAATAGTAAGCAGGAGGCTGAGCCATTCTGTTTTTACTATCTTATAGACGTGTGCCATCATGTTGTCATTTCAAATACGACTAAGGATAGAGTCAAAACAATCAAAAAAACTGAAGTAATTACAAAAAAATATTAACCTCGAACTAGGTCCAGTGCTTTAGATTAGTGCTGCTGAGGTTCTGTTGGTCTTCTTTCTACCGAATTTATAAACCATTGTCTTTATTGATATTCTGTGTCAATGAGTGTTTGCTTTGAGAGGCGTTTTGTATTTTTTATAGATGTGTTGGAGAATTTTTTAAAAACAATTTTGTCCTTCATTGGCTTTTGCCTGCTCTTTGACAAAGCTTTGGTTTGAGCTTTGGCTCTTGCGACTTTGGCAATATGCTTGCAAATAGCGTGGGCATTAAATCGGTTTCAATCCTAATTCCTATAAATATTAGTTGTGTTTCTCTATATTTGTTTTTATTCTTTCATTTCGTTGAGCAACTCCCATTGATTCTCTAAATTATCTTCGTGGAATATCTCAAACTCAGTGTCTTTCATATTGTGCGAAAGCATATTCATTCGAGCAAGGTTGTAGGAGGTTATGTTTTTCTCCTGCCCATATATTTTGCCTACACTATCCACCGCGTCTTTGATCTATTTTGATATCGGCTTGTTCCCATCCTTATGTACGGGATATGCTTCACCCAACCTTATTATATACCGCCCCTTCAGGGCTGTAATATTGCATAGCCCTAACGGGTCGAGATATCGCTGCGAAGGGTGAAGCCCTTCATAATTGTTCTAAACTCTATATCTAAACCCTGAATAGGCGAATTAATCAATAGCGTCATCAAGGCTATTTTTTTGACAGTTTGCATAGAAAAACTGTAAATATTTTTCATAAAAGTTAATCCTCAAATAAGGACAAAGACAGTAAAAAATTCTATTGCCTAAAATTCTAAAATGATTTTCCTATTTCTGGCCAAAATAAATATAGGAATGTAATGGGCATCTTGTCTTGCCTCAAGGCAATACTTTCGATTAAAAAAGTACATTTTATACCTTTTCTTTAGGCGCAATAGCTATGTTTTATTGAAAATAATATTGATTTACCCCATAGGATATAATAGCCAACGAGGCGAATTATACTTTTTGCTTTCGCTACGGAATCCAATTGAGATATTTAGGGATTATACTACACGGCTTTATTTCACAAAAATTCTAATGCTTACATTTTGTACTTGAAATAAAATATTGTAAAATACTAACAAATATAAGATATCTCAAGAGTATATAAATCCTATTTTTCAGGGATTTTTATAATATACTCCTTTCCTGGTTTGACTGTGAGTTTATTATTGATAAGCCAAGGATTATGGAATTTGAGTAATTTATAGGATATGCCATTATCTTTGGCAAAATCAGCAAGAGAGACAATATTAGAAGAGATACTTATTGTCTTTAATGGAGGCAAGCTATATTTACTATCACTATCAATATAAAACCCAAAATCTTCGTGGTTTTTCAAAATTTCCTTTATTGCAATTATTCTAAACAAATAACGTGAAGTTTCCTCATTGAGGCTTAAATCATAATAACTTGATTCCTTTTGCTCGGACAAGTTTTTGCTTAAAGAACCTTGGCCTACATTGTAAGCGGCAGCCACATTGGTCCAATTACCAAATTTTCTATATAATTGTTGGATATATTTGCAAGCGGCTTGAGTAGATTTCTCAATATTTTGTCGCTCGTCCACATCTTCACTTATTTCGAGGCCCATTTCTAAGGCTGAGGGCTGCATAAATTGCCAATAACCTTTTGCGCCTGCGGAAGACCTCAAATTCCGTAAGCCACTTTCAGCAACAGCCAAGTATTTGAAATCATCAGGTATGTTATTTTCTGCCAATATTTTTTCTATAATTGGAAAAAATTTGTAAGCCATTTTTATATTCAGAAGGGTAGCAGATTGCCAATAAGCATTGACTGATAATTCTCTATCTAACCTTTCTTTAGTATCTTCGTTCATGGGCATAGGTTCTCCAGCAAAATGATATGATTTGTCAAGCACATTGATCGATTTTACGTGTTGTGCCAATTCATAAAAGAATGATTTTGTACCGTCATTTGTGGTGTATGATACAAAAATGAGCAGCGTGAAAATGATTCCAGCAAAAAATCCAAAGACAGGAAATAAGCGTTTGTATTGAGAGTGCTTATTGTGTTCGGGCATATTTTTAAATTCCATACTTTTTGATATATTCTGATAAATAACGATTGTTTTCTCTTTTCATATATATATTTTAGGTTTAATCCAGTTTTCTTGGTCTTTTAAAAACAGGGACGGTACTACAGGGCTCTCCAAACATGATACTTTGTGCATAGGGTTTGAGTTTTGAAGTTATCATACCGTAGGCTGATGACGGTACGGGTTTTTCTCCACAGCCTTTGATGACAATGCGTTGATCTTCAAAAACAGTAGTATCTAAATTTTTAATTTCACTTCTGTAATGCATTCTTAAAAACTCTTCTTTACTACCATAATATATGTCATGAGCCACTTCAGTAAGGTAGCTTTCTAACAACATATATGCCCAAGAAGGTATTATGGCATCGACCGAACAATGAATTAAAACTATTGAGTCCCTATATATAGACCAGTCTTTGGATTTCAATGCAAGGCGAAAATCTTTCTCTTTCAGAATCATTTCCATGAAAAGATAATCTTTAATGTCAAAAGATACTATTCGTTTTTTTGGAAAGTAATCTTCAAGATTGAGTGTTTTTATACCGCTTTCTGCTACTTTATTTACTAATGTTTCCATAATACATTTTAAATTATATTCTAGGATTGTTCTGGGCTGTGCTCTAAATTTTCCGGCAACCCGATTTGATTTTCTATAGGTTCTATTTCTTTTATTTTGGGCAAATCATCGATACTTTTCATTCCAAAATAATCAATAAATTTTTCAGAGGTAGAATATAATAAGGGTTTACCAGGTCCCTCACTTCTACCAGTAATAGAAATTAGATCTTTTTCAAGAAGCTTTTGGATGGTATAATCTGTATTTACTCCACGAATCATTTCTATTTCTGTCTTAGTCACAGGTTGTTTATAGGCTATGATAGACAGTGTTTCTATAGCGGATTTACTAAGTTTTTTATGAGTATTTTGTTTTAAAAAAGTTCCCACAGTGTGATGAAATGCTGTTTTGGTCATAAAACGAAACCCTCCCGCCATTTCTACTATTTCTATGCTATAATCGTCACTATTGTATTTTTCAATTAAAGTATGAATATATTCACCCAGTAAATTATCCTCTAAAGTTGTGTCAAGACTCTCTTCTAATGCATTTTTTATATCATCAAAACTTATAGACGGTTGTGCAACAAAGATAAGACTCTCTATATGTAAAATTATTCTGTCCAATGGATATTGTTATTTTTAGAAAAATATGATTTTAATTAATAACCCCAACAGCAATAACATAAAAACTATTAATATTGTTATGATTTTTGTATGATATAGTGATGTGAAAGGAATCTTTTGATCCGTTTCATGAATAATTTTATTCAAATTGAGGTTGGTCAAAGTGTAATTTGTGGAATTATAGGAATAATTTATATTGACTTCAAATAATTCCTCACCCAGATAAAAGCTATAACTTTGAGAATGTAAAATATTAAAGTCTATTTTAATGATTTCTTTTCCACAGTATATTACTAAATGTCCGCTTTTATCCCCATGGTATAGTCCAACGTCATAAACATCAGCGTTACTATTTACATATTGCCAAAATTTTTGCATCTTGAAACTAATTCGATGGACTAAGAAGAAAAAAGGATTTTATATTACCTTTATTAAATAGTTAATAAGAATTATAACAAATGACTATCTCTAAGAACAGAATTATTAGTTTGTCAATGTAAAAGCGGTCAAATTTACAATAATAACAGACATAAGTATAAAAGTTAGTCACAGAACCAATACATAAAAGTGACCGCGGGAGGATTCGAACCCCTCTCTGCCTGCCCCTTAGGGCAGGAACCCTCAGACCTGTCTGCATGACTCAAGGCAGGCCTTACTGAAAACTGATATTCAAAATTGCAAACAAATTTGTTATTTATAAAACACGCTCTAATTTTTCTACGATTATGGCTAAGCTTCCAATATTTTTCACGATGCAGAGCAATATCTCTACTTTCACAAATATCACAAAAAATAACGTTCCATGGCCTGAAAGGTTTTGTAGGTTTTACATAACCTGAATTATGCCTTTTAATACGATCGATTAAATTGTTAGTCTGACCGATATATAATCGATCAAAATTTTCGCTATACAGTACATATGTATAATATGTTTCCATAAAAAAGCCGCTTTTATGAAGCTTTTGTGACCTCGGGAGGATTCGAACCCCCAACCCTCAGAGCCGAAATCTGATATTCTATCCAGTT
>CAZBCV010000122.1:0-9718 GCA_964490495.1 uncultured Aureispira sp.
GAAAAGATGATATTGCACTAAAATTAAAGTCAATTTTCGATACAGCAGTTGATGGCATTTTTATTATTAACCCACAAGGGACCATACTCGAAGCTAATAAAGCCGCTTGTGCATTATTTGAATACGAGTTACATGAAATCGTAGGAAACACCATCAATATGTTAATGCCATTGAACGACTCTCAGAATCATGATAAATATATAAAAAATTACATTCACACAGGCGAAAAAAAAATAATTGGAAAGGGTAGGGAAGTGGTTGGTAAAAAGAAAAGTGGGGATCAATTTCCTTTTTGGCTATCTGTGGTAGAAGTGAAACTACAAGATCAATTGATTTTTGCTGGTTTTATTCACGACCTATCTGATATAAGAAAAGCACAAAACAGATTAAAAATACACAATGATGAGCTAGAAACTAAAGTAACAGAACGAACTTACGAACTTGAAAATGTAGTCAATCAGTTACTGTCACTCAATCATCAATTAGAAAACGAAGTATATAATAAAAACGTCGCACAAGATGCCCTTAAACAAAGGGAAATAGAGCTAGAAAATAGCCTTAACAAAGAAAGAGAACTCAATATATTAAAGACTAGATTTGTTTCGATGGCATCTCACGAATTCAGAACACCACTATCAACAATTTTATCATCCGTATCGCTGATAAGCCGATATCCTGAGACAGATCAGCAACCTCAACGCGAAAGACACATACAAAAAATAAAGAGTTCTGTGGCACATCTCACTGGAATACTAAACGACTTTTTATCGCTTAATAAACTGGACGAAGGGAAAATTACTGTCAATAAAGAAAAATTTGATATGCAATTACTTTTTGATGAGGTTGTTGAAGAAATTGGTATCATTTGCAAAAAAGGGCAAAGACTCTTATACAAAGCAGATGTAGATAATCCCGTGATTTGTACCGATAGAAAATTTATAAAAAATACTTTATTTAACTTACTTTCTAATGCTGTTAAATACTCTGTGGAAGGAGACAAAATTGAATGTTATTTAAAAATTGAAGATAATCTTTTACACTTTTCAATCAAAGATTATGGCAAAGGAATACCTCCTGAAGAACAAAAACATTTGTTTACACGTTTTTTCAGAGCTAGCAATGTCACAAATATTGAAGGCACGGGCTTAGGTTTGAACATAGTTAAGAGATATCTTGAATTACTCAATGGTGAAATAACTTTCGAGAGTGAATTGAACAAAGGAACACAATTTTTTGTAAATATAACTTTGTAGTTTTAATATCAAAATAAATAGAATACGATGGGCTCAAAAATTTTAGTAATTGAAGACAATCAAGATGTAAGAGAAAATTTAGAAGAACTTTTGCTCTTATCAGGATATGAAGTTTCCACTGCGTCGCATGGGAAAGAAGGAGTGTCAAAAGCAATGGAGTCACAGCCAGATCTCATACTATGTGATATAATGATGCCTGAAATGGACGGTTTTGGTGTATTGAGAATATTAGCAAATAACGCTAACACTATGGATATACCCTTTATATTTTTAACGGCAAAGGCTGACAAAGAGGATTTCAGAAAAGGAATGGGCTTAGGTGCAGACGATTATATCACCAAACCTTATGATGATGTCGTTTTGTTAGACACCATTGAAATGAGGCTCAAAAAAAGTGAACGTATTAAATCGGCCTTTGATAAATCCTCGCAAGGTTTTCAAAGGTTTATAGATGAAGCCAAAGCGCAAAAGGAGTTTGAAAAACTTTCGGCTGATAGGGAAATAAGGAAATATAAAAAAAGAGATACTATATATGAAGCTGGACACTATCCTAAGTGGTTGTATTTTGTCAATTCTGGCAGTGTAAAGTCCTATCAAATCAATGATTTCGGCAAAGAGTTTACTACAAATATTTATGCTAAAGGTGATTTCTTTGGGTACATACCCCTTCTTAAAAACGAACCATATCACGACAATGTAGCAGTGATTGATGATTGCGAAATAAGCCTTATTCCGGTAGATGATTTCACCTTATTGCTGTTTAATAATAGAGAGTTTGCCTCGCAGTTTATAAAAATGTTGGCCAATCAATCCAAAGATATAGAAAATCAACTCATTGAGCTAGCCTATAGCTCTGTGCGCAAGCGAGTGGCCAATGCATTATTGAAATTCAGTGAATCCAAAGAAACCAAAGTCATGGCAATATTGCGCGATGACATTGCCTCATTGGCAGGCACAGCCAAGGAGACCACTATCAGAACTCTCTCTGACTTCAAAAGCGAAGGTCTTATATCGATTGATGACAATAAAATCAAAATATTACAAATGGAAAAACTGAAAAATATGCCACAATAAATCGCACAGTGATTTATATCATATAGCTTTGTGCTACTCATCAGTTGTATTAATGTATAGAGTCTCTACCTTTGCGTTATTATAAATTGTTAGTATATACAGATGCAGAATATTCCGATTCAATCCATAATGACCACTCAAATACTTTCTGTCAGTAAAGATGCAAGTTTGGACGAAGCTGCACTTTTAATGAACAAACATTCCATACGGCATCTCTTAGTGACCGAAGGAGGAAAACTGCAAGGTATTCTAAGTAAAAGCGATATTGAAAGATTTGATTTTATTAAAGGATGGGATGTGGATAAAAATAAAATTTCAATCCTCAGTTCTGTAAAGGTTGAAAATGTCATGACTTTAGGTGTACACACACTATATGAGGATGAGACACTTAAGGATGCCGCCGAAATGCTAACTTTAGGGGCATATCATGCGCTTCCGATAGTAAATTTTGATGGAGATGTTTTAGGAATAGTTTCAAGTACTGACTTGATTCTTTACATGCTCAAACATATAAAAGAAAGTTCATAAAAAGTTTTTAAGTATAGATTGTTGATCTAATTGTTTTGATTTTAAAGGGATAATACTGAAAGGGTGTTGTCCCTTTTATTATACACAAAGCTTAAAAATTATTACCCTATAATTTACAGGCTATCAAGCATACTATTGACTTCATTTTGAGTGGTTTGCATATGTGAAATTAATTCTTTTTCCTTATTCAACATTTGATCAAATTCAAAGAAATTTGCTTCTAATTTTTGCCTTATCCTTGCGGTATAATCGTTCAATTTGGCTGTGACTTCTTCTTGCATTTTTGCTCTACCAGATTTGATTTCTTCAGAAAACTTATTAAGCACTTTACTTCTATTCAATCCTAAACTCACACCCGCAAAAATGACACCCACAGTAGTAAGAATACCTCCTGTAATATCAAAAACTGCCCCTTGAGTCAATGTCGCAATAATCACTCCAACCACAGCTATTCCGCTGCCTGCTGCTAAATTAGGCGTCATTTTTGAAGATTCTGAAATCAACTTATCATCATAAAAATTTTCTGCTTTATTCATAAATGCACTAAAATTTTCTTGCAAATCCCGCAAAACATTGATACGTCTTTCTGCAATGTCTGCAAATATTTCGTCATTGTTTTTTAAGACAGTCTTCGAATACCGCAACTTTTGATCCACCAATTTACCCATAGTTTGAATATTTTCCGCTACATCTACTATCCCATTGTTTAGTTTTTCTTTGAGAGTAGTATTCAATTGGAGTTCAAAGTCAATGGCTTGAACTTTCAACCATTCCTTTAGTCCAGCTTCTTTTCCAAAAATAGAACCTAAAGACCTTTTGAGAACGCTCCCTAAACTCAATCCATCCTCTAAATCGTGATGCTTTTTGCTTGTAATGTTGTCGTAGCTGTCCAAAAGATGGGTAGCAAGTACTTCTATTTGCCTTTGTGTTTTTTGATGTTGAATATCGATAAGTTCTCTTATTTCACTCCTGAATTCTTCATCTATTCTGTATTGATCTATTCTCGTCTCCATGCTTTCAGCTAGCTTTTCTGAAATAGTACGAAGCGTAATGATGTTGTTTTGTAATTTCAATTGAAAAGCTTTGCCACCTGTTATGTTTTGTTCTATGTAGTTTCTGATTTCTTTAAATCCACTTATATCTATGTAACCCTCCTGTTCTAATTTAGCAGACACAGCAAAAATATTGGGTTCAGCTATACCTTTTTCTTTTGCATGACTCCTTACACCTTCTCTGTTTATGTTGAGATCTCCTTCAGGGAGTAAGTCTTTTTGTTGAAGTACAAAAATTATTTTTCTACGCCATTCCTCATTAATATAGTCAAAAAATTCCCATGAAGACTGCCGATAAGGGTTTTTGGCTTCAAAAACAAAAACTATCAGATCAGCGTAAGGTATAAATGTTTCAGTGATTTCTTGATGATGAGCCACGATGGTATTGGTTCCGGGTGTATCCACGATAGCTATTTCTTTCAAAATATCTTCAGGGACATATATTTTTTTAAGGTAAGGATTGATGGTTTCTATTTTTTCTTCGGTTCCATAGAGCAATTGTTGGATAGTATCTGTCATCGGCATTGGAGCCACCTTACATATTTCTCGTTTTGTGTTCAGTAAAGCATTTATAAAACTGCTTTTCCCTGCTTTCACTTCACCCACTATCACAAAGGTGAATGGTGATTCTAACTGATCTCTTAGCTCTGAGATAGTTTTAGACAATTTGCCGTGGCCAATGGTTTGAGTAATGCCTAATAATTTATCAGACACTTGTACCAATATAGTATTTTTTTCTTTGATGTGGGAAGGGATATTTTGCATTAAAATGGAGTTCAGTTATGATATTAGACGTTAAAATTTAAATTTGTAACAAAGATAAAACATTTATTAAACAATACTTATATCTTTTTGGTTTGACTTTTAATAAATATAATAAATGAAGATATATACCAAAACTGGTGATTCAGGCACTACATCCTTATTTGGGGGTAAAAGAATTAGTAAAGACGACTTACGGATTGAATCTTACGGTACTATAGATGAATTGAATTCATTTATTGGGCTTTTGAATACATCATTTTCAGATAGTGATCAAAACACTTTACTTTTAAATATTCAAAATAGATTGTTTGATATTGGTTCGAGTTTGGCTTGTGATCCTGAAAAACCACTCATGACACCTGATATTCGTGACGAAGATATTGCAGCACTTGAATATGCAATGGATAAAATGGATACTCAATTACAGCCTTTACGAAATTTCATATTGCCTGGAGGTATTTCTTCTGTAGCCTACGCCCATGTCTGTAGAACAGTGTGTCGCAGAGCAGAAAGGAGACTGGTGTCTTTGAGTCAGGACTCTGCGGTTGACTCAAAAATCGTAATTTATATTAATAGACTGTCTGACTATTTTTTTATTCTTGGAAGATACATAGCACATATTGAAAATATCAAGGAGGTGATATGGAAGGGTAGATAAATAAGTCAATGAATTTACAAACAACAAAATGATGACCTTCTAGCTAAAGATAATCATAATCAAGAGTTTTTATTTTCAGATATATAGGTATTATTGTACCGCAATACAACTTATCTCCACATTGACGTATTTAGGCAAATTACTCACTTGCACAAGTTCGCGTGCAGGAGCTATGGCTTCATCAAAGTATTGGGCATAAACAGCATTGATTTCTGCATATTTGTCCATGTCATTTACAAAAACGGAACATTTTACAATATTTTCATATTTCATGCCAGCCGCTTCCAATATGTAGCCAATATTTTTCATAACTTGATGTGTTTCATCTTGGATATTGGTCAATACCAATTCCCCTGTTGAGGAGTTAATGGCAATTTGTCCTGAAACATAAAGCGTATTACCTGCCAAAATAGATTGATTGTAGGGTCCAACAGGAGAGGGAGCTAGAGATGTATTGATGACCTTATTCATATTTTTCGTTTAGTATATTCTACAAAAAAAGCCCCTATACAATAATATAGGAGCAATGTATTTTAAAAAAATCACGTAATAATATTGTTATTCCACAATTTCATCAGCCATTTCAGGCGCTTCTATGACTACTTGACCTTTGTAATACATAGAACCCTCATGCCAATAAGCTCTGTGCATCATATGTGACTCACCTGTTGACTTGCAAATAGCCAATTGAGGCATCACTGCTTTGTGGTGCGTTCTTCTTTTGTTCTTTCTCGATTTAGAGACTCTACTTTTAGGATGTGCCATTTTCTAAGATTTATTATACTTTTTGAATAATTTACTGATATCTAAAAACTAATTATTATTGTCTATTTTTATGTCGTCCCATATAGGATTAGATTTGTCATTTCCCTGAGATTTTAGTTTATTTAAAACTAATTCATTACAGGGTTTTGGATCTTCCTCTTCACAATTATAGATATTGACCAATGGTAAAGAAACACAAATCAACTCATAAATTATCTGGTCTAATATAAGAGAAGGTTCGGTGTCCTTGATAAATAAAATATCTTCTGTGTCTTCCTCTTCTTTGGTCGTGACTTTTACTACCAAATCATATTGAGCAGATACGGGCAATTCAATTGTTGCTACACATCTATCACAAACAGCAGGTATTTTACCATTTATACCAATAATTAAGTCACAAATACTGGACCTTCTATCTAATTCCACATTAATTTTAAACTCTCCTTCTTTTAGAAGAGAACTCTCCATGAAATCAAAAAAATCACTTTTTACTTCAAACTCATAGTGATGTTTTCCATTTTTTATACCTGTAAAAGGTAGAGAAAAAAAATGATTTTGACTCATGTCGTTCAATATATTTTTGAAACGGAGCGCAAAGGTAATACTTATTTATCAATTACAAAAATTATTTTTCATTATATATTGTTATTTTTTAAAGTATTTATATTTTGCCATAACAAAATGTATTTAAAAACCGTTGGTTGTATATAGTAAACTCGTTAGATTATAAATCCAAAACAATGAAAACCATAATTTTATTTATTAGCATAACTTTACTTACCGCTTGTGCAAGACCATGCCCCAAAGATATTAAAGTAGGTGATTTAGCTTTTACTAACGAGACACAGGAGTTTTTGAGTGTTTTTCGCAATGTTTCCACGTTAGAATTTGTAAATGAAAAAAAAGAAATACTCAGCTTAATAGAACGCCCAGGTCATCGATCTGATGAAGGCGCTATACCTATTGAGGTATTGTGCGAAGCTGGAGATTTCTTGGACAAAACTACACAAATTAGATTTTTTAAAACGGCACATTTCAGCAGATCTTTTGCGAGTACAAATGATGATTTTGAAGTCAATGTCACTGCTAGCATAGACAATGATAATGAGTTAGGAGGCCTAGATACTATACTATATGAATCATTTACTTTATGGGGTCAAATTATATCTCTTAGTGGTACAGGTCGTTTTTCCTTGCTGTCTTCTGATAGGGGGAGTAATGAAAAATTAAAGGATTTTGTAAAGTTACAGCATTCCAACTATTTATTTGTGGCTGATACAATCATTCAAGGTACTCGTTTTCTAAATATTTTTATGAGGAAACATAACAATGACAATTCCACCATCAATATTATTTATTCAAAGAGCAAGGGCATTGAATGCATTATTACGCCCTCAGACATGTGGTTAAGAAAAATATAATTGGACACATATTTGGTTTTAAGCTTTATACATAATATCAATACAAAACTTTAGCACTTCATGAGCAGACCCGCAGTAAGCTATCAATGGATCAAAAATATGAGTTATGAAGAGGTTTGGGCTTTACAAACCCATATACATAAACAACTTATTCAAAAGAAATTGGATAAAAGAAATGCTGGTTTGGAACACGCTTCCATAATGGATCAAAAACATCAATTTCTATTGTGCGAACACCAACATGTCTATACTCTTGGCAAAAGTGGAAGTTTGGATCACCTATTGTTGAATGATGATGAAAGACAAGAAAATAACATTGAATTTTTTAAAATCAATAGGGGAGGAGATATAACCTATCACGGTCCCGGGCAAATTACAGGTTATCCCATTTTAGATTTGGATGAATTTTTTACAGATATTCACAAATATGTTCGATTTCTCGAAGAAATGGTGATTCAATACATTTCTAAATACGGACTCAAGGGAATGAGAATAGAAGGATATACCGGCGTATGGCTTCCTCCTGATGAAAAGTCCTCTTATTTCAGGAAAATTTGTGCTATCGGTGTGCATATGTCTCGATGGGTGAGCATGCATGGTTTTGCCTTTAACGTCAATACAGATCTATCTTATTTTGATAAAATTGTCCCTTGCGGAATAATTGATCAAGACAAAAAAGTAACATCTTTAGCTCAAGAAATTGGAAGAACATTAGATATAAATGCTGTGGGAAAGGATTTATTAACTATTTTTGCGCAACTTTTTAAATGTGATATTATAATCCATGAGCAAAATTGATAAATCAGGAAGTCCAGGCAAACTTGTGAATGCATCTGTTACCGTTATGACAGAAATGATTATGCCCAACGATACAAACCCGATGGGCAATCTTATGGGAGGTTACCTTATGCGATGGATGGATATTGTGTGTGCTATATGTGCCGCAAGACATTGTGAAGCACAAGTCACAACAGCATCTGTTGACCACATATCATTTCATGAACCTATTAGATTGGGTGAAGTCATGACTTTAACAGCTAAGGTAACTCGTGCATTCAATACATCCGTGGAAATTTATGTAGAAGTGAGTACGGCTGAAATTACAGGTAAAAATCCAAGACAGTCTAATCATGCCTATTTTACATTTGTGGCTTTAGACAAAGAATCTCAAAGACCCACTAAAGTACCACCAGTGATACCTATAACTAATGAAGAAAAACTTCAATATGAAAAAGCATCAAGAAGGCGTGAATTGCGTTTGATATTAGCTGGAAAAATGAAACCTGAACAAGCGAAAGAGTTAAGGACCTTTTTTGGGGAATTTGATAAAATAAATTAATTCAACGGCCTTTTTTGTTAAACTTTTCACAATCTATTAATATATAATTTATATAGTTAAACCATATACCGTTATCATCGGTTTTTAGGGATGTTATTCAAAAATCTAAATAATTTTAAAAGTATGTTTCAATCTTTTCATTTAAAAAATATAGCGTTTGTTTTCTTTTCTTTTTTTGCAATAAACGCTTGTGATTCATTCAACGGAACTGCCATAGAAGGGCAAATCAAAGGAGGGGAGAATCTTACAGTCTATCTGGACGAAATCTCTTTTACAAAGCAAGGTAACATTTTGATGCAAGAAAAAACGGGACAAGACGGCAGTTTTACTTTAAAACTACCTGAAGGTATTAAAAAAGGTTTATACAGAATTCGATTAGGTAATCAAGTTGTGGATATGGTAATGGACGGAACTGAAAAGAAAGTTAAGATTACTGGAAATCTCGAAGAGCTCAATGACTTTAAATACACCATTGAAGGCTCTAAACTTTCTCAAGAATTGCAAACTAAAGTTAAAGAATTTGCTGACAGACAAGTAGATCAAAATGCTTTTTCAGCTTTTACAACTGATACTGCTGATCCTTTGGTGGCTTCCATTATAGGTGCTAGAATTTTTGGTTTTAGACCAGAATTTTCCGATCTTCACAACAAAATTGCTGCAAGATTGAATTCCACTTACTCTGGCTTAGAATTAGCAACAGAGTACCAAACTATTGCTTCGCAACTCGATCAGCAAATGAAATCTCAAATGGCCGCAGCTAAAATCAAAATAGGGGAGGAGGCACCTGATATTATCTTACCTGATCCAAATGGTAAAACCATAAAATTATCTGATTATAGAGGTAAACTAGTTTTAATTGACTT
>CAZBCV010000123.1:0-7899 GCA_964490495.1 uncultured Aureispira sp.
TCAATATACAATCATTACTTGGGACCTAATACTTCCTCAAGATTTAGACGTGGAAATAATAAAAATGATTGTCAAATATATAAATTAATAGATCAAAATAACTCTACTTTCTTGCTTGCAAAAATTGATACAGTTAAATTTATAATTGAAGGAAAATTTTCCTTTTCAGCAAGAAATGATTGCAATGAAATAATTGATATCACAGATGGTTCGTTTCGACAAAATTATCGATTTTAAATAGAAAAATTCACGTATAATAATCAAGATTAAATAATTTTTTTTCATCACCAAAACCTTTTTAATATGAACAAGTGGAAACTTTTTCGTTGGGCATTGCTATGCCTATGGTTGAGCGCCACAGTGCGCTCCCAAGCTCAGTCGCAGACCGTCGATGAGCGTTTTGTAGAAGCCATGTCGGCACTCGATATGGCACCGATCATCTCCAGCACGGGTCTCTTTGTAGATCGTGTGCCGTCTATCGTACCGCTGGACCGCTTTCGGGGATGGGTTTGGGCCGGGGGTGAGTAAAAACAAACAAAGAGCATCACAAAACAAAAAAAAGCACAAACATTAAATCCTCGCACCGCGGCTTCTCCCCTCTTTTTTAAGAGAGGGGCCGGGGTGAGTAAAAATGAAAGCAAATCCATTACAAATAATCGTTCGAAGACTATGACTTCGATGCCATACATCAAGAATTTTAAATTCGTCTTCACAAATGAATATTAGTAATGAATAGAAGAAAATGATTTTATTATCATTTGTCCTATTGTTTTTTTTACTGTAAAATGAATTGAAACTCAAAAAATATAGCATCGCAGTTGCAAACTGAAACGATTGAGGAGTCTTCAATATTCAAAAAAAAACCTCACAAGTTTTACAACTTAATGAGGTTAGATTCAATTGGTCTTAAGACAAAAAATTACATGAAAATTTCTGTACCTGCGAAGTGAAAACTCGATTCAATAGCTGCATTTTCGTCACTATCAGAACCATGCACTGCATTTTCACCTATATTTTTTGCAAATTTCGCACGAATAGTACCCGGTGCTGCCTCAGCAGGATTTGTGGCTCCTATTAGTTTTCTAAAATCTTCAACTGCATTATCTTTTTCCAAAATAGCTGCTACAATTGGCCCTGAAGACATAAACTCAACCAATTCACCATAGAAAGGTCTTGCTTTGTGCACAGCATAAAATTCACCAGCTTTTTCAGCAGATAATTTAGTGTATTTCATGGCTACTATTTTAAAGCCTGCTTCGTTGATCTGAGCTAAAATAGCTCCGATATGACCTGACGCTACAGCATCCGGTTTAATCATTGTAAAGGTTCTATTACCTGACATATTTCAAAATTTTAATTTGTATTTTCAAAAAACAGGGCAAAATTATGAAATAACATTTCATTTTATGTTAAAAAACCAAAAAATATTTTGCGATGTCTATTTTTTTATAGACTTTTGCACCCGATATGACAGAGGAAATCAAACAACTCAAAGAATTGCTCTCTTTTCCAAAAGAGATAACAATAATTTCTCACCGAAATCCTGATGGGGATTCCATGGGCTCGTCGCTGGGTTTAAGTTTGTTTTTACAAAAGTTTCACCACAGTGTTAAGGTTATTTTTCCAAGTGAATGTCCAACGGGGTACAATTTCATGCCAGGAATTGATAGATCTATTGTGTTTGACTTACAACATGATGAAGCACGAAAAGCGATAGATCAATGCGAAGTATTATTTTGTTTAGATTTCAATGGATTGGATCGTGTTGATAAATTAGGTGAAAATATTACTTTTTCAAGAGCTAAAAAAATCTTAATTGACCACCATTTGGATCCTGAACCCTTTACCGATATAGAGTTTAGTGATACCGCAGCTAGTAGTACATGTGAACTAGTATATCAAGTGATTGATGCGATGGGCGAAAAATCAAAAATTGACCCTGCATTAGGAGAATGTTTATTTGTAGGTTTAATTACAGACACGGGTTCATTCAGATACGGAACAAGACCAGAAACATATAAAGTAGCAGCTGCGCTTAAAGAGTTGGGTGTTGATGACTATTCGCTTTCTGACAAAATCTTTAACAGTCATAAAGAAAAACATTTAAGGTTATTAGGTCATTGTTTAGCCAATAGAATGGAAATAATCCCCGAATATGGTGTAGGTATTATGCATTTGACAAAACAAGATTATATTGATTTTAATCTTCAAAGAGGTGACACAGAAGGTATAGTCAATTACATGCTAATGATAGACAATATAAAAATGGCTGCACTGATATTAGAACAACCCACTATAATAAAAATTTCATTGAGAAGTAAAGGTGATATTTCTGTGCAAGAGATAGCACAAAAACATTTTAATGGTGGTGGTCATAAAAATGCATCTGGAGGCGGTGTTTATGCCAGCTTAACTGATGTCATAAAAAGACTTAAAACAGAAATACCCAAATATTTGCCAAAAATTGACTCTTAGAGTTTCTTAATAATTTTATTTTATCACAAAATTTTATTTTTTTTACAATGAATTTTAAAAATCTTTTATACTTACTCACGTTGACGATTTTTGTCAGCGCATGCCAATCAGGAGGACCTAAAACAGGTAAAACACAAGGTGGATTTGAATTTACTAAAACCGAATCAGGATCTGGAGATGCTGCTGTAGAAAATGATTATGTATTTTTTACGCTAAAGATACAAGGTGATGATGGCAAAGTACTTACTGAAATGGAAGAAGGACCTAATATGCCCTATCTTCAATTGAACAATCAACCCATACCGACCGTAGATGTAAAAGCGGTTTCTGATTTGTTGAAAGGCGCAAAAGTAGGTGATAGTTATACTGTAAAAATCCCTTTAGATTCTTTACCTATGGCATCACCAGAGATTGCTAATCTAAAATATATTGAGTACCAATTTTCAATAAAAAACATTAGAAATCAAGAAGAATATGATGCCTACATTGCTGAAATGCAAAAAGAGATGGAGGCCAAAGCTGAAGAAGGAAAAGTACGCGCAGCAGAAGTAGAAGGTATAATGAAATCTACATTAGCCGATTACAAATCTGGAAAACTAAAACTAGAAACCACTGAATCAGGTCTTAAATATTACATTTTAGAAAAAGGAACAGGAGAAAATGCAAAAAATGAAGATATGGTGACAGTGAATTATTTTGGCGCTTTAGAAGATGGTACGCGTTTCGATGATTCTTTTTCCAGAGGTCAAGGCATGCCTTTAAAATTAGGCCAAGGTATGGTTATAAAAGGATGGGATGAAGGTTTAACATATCTTAATAAGGGAGCGAAAGCCTTTTTGTTTATTCCAGCAGATTTGGCCTATGGAGAAGCAGGAAGTCCCCCTGTGATTCCAGCAAATGCACCATTAGTATTCTATGTAGAAATAGAAGAAATAGAAGATAAAAAATAATTAAGAAATTAATTATTGAAAATTTATAATTTTGCAAAGCAATTATCCCATCAAAAGATTTTTGCTTTGCAATTTTTTTATTTAACACAATTAAACATGCAGGGCAATGACCATTGAACAGTTAGCTGATATCAGGGAGCGATTGACATCGGTAAGGAGGTATCTTTGACGTCGATCGCAGAAAGTTAGACACAGAAGATAAAGAACAATTGTCTTTAGATCCCAATTTTTGGAACGACCCAGAAAATGCGGAAAAGATATTAAAAGAAATAAAAGACAATAAAAAATGGATAGAAACTTACAGTCGATTGGAGCAAATGGCCGATGATGCTGAAATTCTGATGGATTTTTTCAAAGAAGGCGAAGCTTCAGAAACAGAGGTAGAAGAAAAGTACAAAACCATTTTAGAAGCTTTAGACGAAATCGAATTTAGAACTACACTAGACAAACCTGAAGATGTATTGAATTGCAGCCTAGAAATCAATGCAGGCGCAGGCGGAACAGAAGCTTGTGATTGGACATCTATGTTACACAGAATGTTTGTTTTTTGGGGTGAAAAAAGCGGATATAAAGTCACAGAAATAGACCGAGTTGATGGTGATGTTGCAGGCATAAAATCTGTGAGTTTTGAAATAGAGGGCGAATATGCCTATGGTATGCTTAAAGGCGAAAATGGTGTACACAGATTGGTACGTGTGAGTCCTTTTAATGCTCAGGGTAAGAGAATGACTTCTTTTGCGTCTGTTTTTGTACATCCTTTGATAGATGATACTATAGAAATAGAAATCAATCCTGCCGATATCGAATGGGATACTTTCAGAGCTCAAGGGGCTGGAGGCCAAAATGTCAACAAAGTTGAAACAGCTGTTAGGATTAAACACAAACCTACTGGAATAGCCATAGCTTGTCAAGAAGCTCGTTCACAACATGCCAACAGGGACAAAGCACTTAAAATGTTGAAATCTCGGCTTTACGAAATTGAATTGGAAAAACAAAGAGTCGAAAGAGACAAAATAGAAGCCCAAAAAATGAAAAACGAATGGGGTTCTCAGATAAGATCTTACGTATTGGATGACCGAAGGGTCAAAGACCATAGAACCGGATTTGAGACACGCAATACAGATGCAGTTTTAGATGGCGGTTTAGATGGGTTCTTGAAAGCATTTTTGATGTGGGATGGAGAATAAATGTCGTAAGTTGTTAAACAAACTTTCATCATTTCTATTGGTTTATAAACTTAAACGATAATTATTTTGGGCTTATTTTTTTCATCACAAATTAAAACTGGTAAATTAGCCATTTGGTATGCTGAAGAAGAAATAGATTTTTTTCGCCAAAAACTTACTCTCTATCCTACAGAAACAATGGAGACAGATAGTCTTCATGGAAGAAAGTTAAAAGAATGGTACTCCTCTAGATTTCTTTTAAGTAATTTGCTCAATACAACAAAAAGAGAAATGTGTTTGAAAGATGCATTTGGCAAACCATATTTGGTAGATGGTGATAAAAAAATATCCATAAGCCATAGTGGGGATTTTGCCGCCGTTGCGATAGCTGAAGTAGAAGTAGGGATAGATATACAGATTATAGTTTCAAAAATTTCTCGTATAGCACCTAAATTTGTGGAGGAGGAAGCATGGTCTTTCATACCCCGTGAAGACAATATTCTTTACCTACATGCTATATGGGGCGCCAAAGAATCCATGTATAAAGCCTATGGTAAAAGAAAATTAGATTTCAGAAAAGACATGAAAATCAAACCCTTTGTGTTCAATGCTAGAGGATTTTATTTTGAAGGATGTGTAAAAAAAGATAATTATAATAAAAAATTTACGTTATATTGCGAACAAATTGACCAATTAATACTAGTTTATGCTTGTGAAATCATTTAAATTATTTTTCGTAGTTATGCTTATTGCATTATCTTGCAAACCAAAGGAAAACACTATGCCGACTGAGACCTCGGAAATTGCAGCCTTTGAATCCTCCGACTTTATAGAGTTTTATGATAGATTTGGAAAGGATAGCATCTTTCAGCTGAATCACATCGCCTTCCCACTTGACGGCATTCAGAGTGCAAAAGACGATCAAACAGTCTTGGACCCCAACTTCAAATGGACAAAAGATCAATGGGTTATACACAAAACATTTGATGACATAAATGGCACTTTTGTTAGAGAATTTTATGACTTAAGTGGCATTGTTGTAGAAGTCATTTCCGATCCTTCGGGTAAGTTCAGTATGGAAAGACGGTTTGGGAAATTATCTGAAGGCTGGCATCTTATTTACTACAGGGAAATGGGAATTTATTAATTTTTTTTTTTCAGGAATATACAAAATAAATAGTTAAATGAAAAAGTTTAAAATAGTTTTATTTCTTTTGTTGGGATTTATGGTATCAATCCATTCCATTTTCGGCCAGTCTCCTACTGGTATCCAATTCAGCAGCAAAAGCTGGGAAGATATTAAACAAATGGCACAAGAGCTCAACAAACCTATATTTATAGATGTCACCGCTACGTGGTGTGGCCCATGCAAATGGATGAAAAAAGAAACCTATACAGATACTGTCGTGGGTGAATACTTCAATGAAAACTTTATAAATGTTTCATTAGATGGAGACCAGACAATTGGCCGAGGTATTATGGATAAATACAATCTTGATGCCTTTCCGTCATTACTTATCATTGCGCCAGATGGAAAAGTTCTTCAAAAAAAAGTAGGCTTTATGCTTCCAAATAAGCTTTTGAAATTAGGAAAAAAAGCAAAGAAAAAACATAAGATCAAAAAAGTGTAATCCTACAGTGAATTTCTTATCGAAAATTGGAATAAACAAAAACTGTTTGTTATAAGTTAATTCTCTAATTCAATAAAAAAAATATAGACCCATGAAGTACATAGCCATTATGGCTGGAGGAATAGGAAGTAGATTTTGGCCATCCAGTACAATAAATCGCCCAAAACAATTTTTAGATATACTTGGAGTTGGCAAATCTCTTATTCGAATGACATTTGAGCGTTGCCTTCAACTAGTTCCAGCAGAAAACATCCTCATCGTCACTAACAAAAGATATAAAAGCCTTGTACAATCACAACTCCCAGAATTACCAGAGAACAATATCTTATGCGAACCTAGCATGAACAATACAGCACCATGTATTGCTTATACAGCTTTACGCATACAAGCGATGAATCCAGAGGCATCATTTGCCGTCTTGCCTTCAGACCACATCATCCTCAAGGAGGACAAATATATTGAAATTCTTAAACAAGCTTTTGAATTTGCAAATGAAAATGAAGCCTTAGTGACACTAGGTATATCACCAACGAGACCAGACACAGGGTATGGATATATAAAATATTCTAAAATATCCTCTGGCGCACACACTCAGGCACATAAAGTTGAGGAATTTAAAGAAAAACCTGATGCGCCTACAGCTCAAAAATATGTAGAAAGTGGTGAATATCTGTGGAACGCTGGAATGTTCGTTTGGAGTGTAAAGAATATTATTGAGGCTTTCGGTAAACATGCTTCAGAAATACTAAATGTTCTGACAACAGACATCAATAAATACAATACGCCTTTTGAGCAAGAATATATTGATAGTGTTTACCCCAATACACAAAAGATATCTATAGATTATGCTATCATGGAACAAGCCAACAATGTCTATACCCTACCTGCAGACATAGGTTGGAGTGATTTGGGTACATGGAATAGTTTACACGCTTATTTAGCTCAAGATAATAACCAAATAAAAATAGGTAAAAACATTCATCTTATAGACAGTGATGATATCATTGTCATGTCTAATAATGAAAAAACTATTGTCATAAAAGGATTAGAAAACTATATAGTCGTAGATGAGGATAACGCACTTCTTATATACCCTAAAAAAGATGAACAAGAAATAAAAAATGTTGTTGAAAAAATTATAGGAGATTGATAATAGAAATTGCATCTGTTTATTTTTAGCATGGCTACTGCGAGTAGGCGGATTTTATCGCCAGAAATGCCCGCACGTTGTTTGGTGAGTCACGAGGAAGATATACTTGTCAGCAGACAGGCCCAATTAACCCCGTTGGATAAGTTACCTATAGGTTTTAGTCATGCTCCAGTGTATCTTTGGTGAATGATCTTGGTTGTATCTCATCAATACACTTTTTTCTGACAGTATTCCTACACTTTTGATTTAATAATTAGGGTCATTCATTACCAAAATTAGAAAAAATTATTCCTAATTATCTATTTATGAATAAATTATTAGAAAATATTAAAAAAACTATCCTATATACATTTTGTAACAATATCCATTCGGATTCTTCAGCTCCACATACTTTAAATGATATAAACACTTAAAAGCATAAATTTAATTGATGCAAAGCTTGGGAAATCGCCAATTATACTTATGTAAAATCATCAATTAACTTTATGTAAAATCATCAATTTAGATCATGCAAAATCGTCAGTTTA
>CAZBCV010000123.1:7999-9676 GCA_964490495.1 uncultured Aureispira sp.
TATGTAAAATCATCAATTTAGATCATGCAAAATCGTCAGTTTATTTTATGTAAAATCATCAATTTAGATTATGCAAAACAGTCAGTTTGCTTTATGTAAAACCATCAATTTATTTTATGCAAAATCGTCAGTTTAGATTATGTAAAATCATCAATTTAGATTATGCAAAATCGTCAGTTTAATAGAAATAGAAATACATTTAAGCTACAAAAAAGATGGAAAATATGTAAATAAAACTATCTTTGCGGCAGA
This sequence comes from uncultured Aureispira sp., assembly GCA_964490495.1. Lineage (GTDB taxonomy): Bacteria > Bacteroidota > Bacteroidia > Chitinophagales > Saprospiraceae > OLB9. The sequence goes on from CAZBCV010000123.1 coordinate 8,252, forward strand.
AAATACGAATAAAAGCATGAGCCTCGAAAACACCTTTCAAAGAAAGATGAAATCACATCTAAAAAGTGTGACACAATACTACTCACTTATTAGTCTTTCGGGACCAAGGCAAGCTGGCAAATCTACATTATTAAAAATGGCCTTTGAAGGGTATGAATACTTGAGTTTAGAAAACCCTGACACAGCTGCATTTGCGAAGAAAGATCCAAGAGGATTTTTTGAAAAATATTCAGAAGGAATCATCATTGACGAGGCTCAAAAAGTACCGCAACTATTTTCATACCTTCAAGGAATAGTTGACAAAGAATTTATACCCGGAAGATATATACTTTCTGGATCTCAAAACTACCTTTTACACCGAAACGTAACTCAATCACTGGCGGGCAGAGTTGATATATCCACTTTATTTCCTTTGGATTTTGGTGAACTATCAATGATACCAGAGTGGGATAAAAATATTGAAACCACAATATTCAATGGATTTTACCCAGGAAAATGGCATAGAAATATTCCACCAAAATTATTTTATAGCAATTATGTAAAAACCTATCTAGAGCGAGATGTATCAGATTTCATTCACATAGGAAATATGTCCACATTTAGAACATTCCTTAAATTAATTGCCCACAAAGCTGGCTCTACTCTCAAATGGGCTGACTTAAGCAATGATCTCAACACATCCGTCAACACCATAAAATCCTGGATGAATATATTAGAGTCTAGTTATATTATATTTCCACTGTCGCCTTACTACAAAAACTATGGCAAGCGCCTTGTTAAATCACCCAAGTACTACTTCTATGACACGGGCTTGCTCTGTCACTTGCTAGGCATTCATAATGAGCACCAACTAAACAATCATGAAAAATTTGGGACAATATTTGAAAACCTCATCATAGCCGAAAAAGCCAAATACAACGCTCACAGACACATTAACCATGAGCTTTTCTTCTTTAGAGACAGTAATGGACTTGAGATAGACATGATAGCCGCCGCCGATGATAACAAAATCCATATGACGGAAATAAAATCAAGTAAAACATTCAAATATGATTTTCTCAAAAACATGAAAAAACTCATACCCCATGAACCTCACATGACTATGAATGTCATCTATAATGGTACAGAAGACCTGAATATGTCCGACTATACACTGCGAAACTGGAAAAATATGCATTTAAATGATTAGAATAAAGTCCATACCTAAAAATATTTATATATTTGCGCACATTTTAAGATGGAGCTAAACAAACTTCATAGCAATTATTTAAATTTGATGGAGCCTTCAAATACTAAAAAAACAATAGCGCTAGTAGCCAACTCCACTTGGAACATTTATAATTTCAGGCAAAATCTAATAGATAAGTTTTTAAAAGAAGGCTTTGAAGTCGTTGTGATAGCTCCCGTTGATGAATATATAACATA
>CAZBCV010000124.1:0-7304 GCA_964490495.1 uncultured Aureispira sp.
ATAGGATTGCAGACAGAAGCGGAAATAAATATTTATAATATCGAAGGTGTATGGCTAGAAAGACGAAATACAATTAAAGATCAGATAGACATCAGCCACCTCACTGCTGGCATCTACATCTTAGACATCAAGACCCAAGACAGAAGTGAAAGACATAAGATCATAAAGATGGATTGATGAGGGAGAAAGAGGGGATTGCAATCCTCTCAAAAAAATTAAAATTTTTACTTTTAGGATAAAAAAAAGCACGTTTTCCAAAAAAAAACGTGCTTTTTTAATATATTTTTTTGATTTTAATAATCCAAAGTTGCAGGGATAATCCAACCCATCTTGTCTTCTATTGTTCTGTTTCTCAGACCATTGACATATTGGTAGGCCCATGATCCTACGGGACGATTATTAGCGTCTAATGTGATGACCTTATCTTTATACTTGAGATTAGATACTGCCGAAATGACTGCGGCTGTACCAGACCCAAATATCTCTGTTAATTGGCCATTTTCTCCGGCTTCCATGACTTCATCAATTGTAATAGCTCGCTCCGTCACTTTGTAACCATTGTTTTTAAATAGTTGCAACAAACTATCTCTTGTAATTCCAGCTAGTATGGCGCCATCCAACATAGGTGTTATGATTTCGTCATTGATTACAAAAAATATATTCATAGTTCCTACTTCTTGTATATATTTTTTATGAATACCGTCCAGCCACATAACTTGGTCATAGCCTTCTTTATTGGCCATTCGAGCAGGCATTAATGAAGCTGCATAATTACCTGCTGTTTTGGCTTCACCCACTCCTCCCACTACTGCACGCACATAAGTATCTTGAGCTAACAATTTGACGGGTTTAGTATAGTAAGGGCCCACAGGCATCGTAAAAATTATAAACTTATAGGTTTCAGAGGCCCTCACACCTATGGTATAATCTGTTGCGTACATGAAAGGCCTAATGTATAATGCAGAACCAGCCTGCGGAGGTATCCACGCTGATTCCATGGCTACAATAGTATGTATGGCTTTAAGAAACAAATCCTCTGCTATTTCTGGCATACACATTCTTCTTGCTGAGGCATTGATTCTTTTGGAGTGCATTTCAGGCCTAAATAATAAAGGTGTACCTTCAGCATCTCTTGTGGCTTTCATTCCTTCAAATATAGACTGACCATAGTGCCACGCTAAATTGCCTGGATGGGTAGGGATTTCTGAAACGGGTTTAATCTCAAAATTTGTCCATTCGCCATCAATATAATCCATCACAAACATATGATCAGTGAAGACTTTACCGAAAGGAATATTGTCAAAATCTATAGCATTGACACCTGAATTTTCAATTTTTTTTATTTTAATGTTGTAAGACATAAATGAAATTTATAGGTTAGAAATTGAAGAAGTTGCCTCTTAAACTATTTTACTACATCAATTGTTTTGCTAATGACTTAGAAATTTATCTTTGAGACTTATTTATTAATTCGGAGGCAAAGATAATACTATTTCAATATTTAATTTGGTTTGGGTATAAAAATTTTATACTATTCAAAATAAAATTAGTAAATCTAGTTGAATTTAAAATATTATTCGTATGATAAATAAGGTTGACATTGTTTACGATATACAGGATTTTGATAAAAACCTTATAAAAATTGATGGCAATGGTCGTAAACGACTCTTAATTGTTTTGAACAATAAAAATTTGAACGAAGAAGACTGGGGTATGTTAGAAAAGATGATGGCAGCTATTCAATATGATTTTGAGGATGACCTCTATAAAATAAACTTAGGAGAAACGAATAATTTAAATATATCCACTTTAGGGCTCGATTTTAAAAATATTATAGTTTTTGGTCTCCATCCCAAGGCTCTCGGTTTTAATGTGCCTTTTCAGCTCTACAAACCGATAGTTTTTGATTCATTGTGGGCTTTGATGGCCGACGATTTACAAACTATTAGAACGTCACCTACCAAAAAACAAGAATTATGGTCGGTTTTAAAATCTAAATTTTTAATTTAAACCTTTGATTGTATGAATACTCTTATTGTTGCTACTAGCAATTTAAATAAATTAAAAGAGCTGAGAGAAATGCTTCTTGGTGTAGAAGTTCTAGGATTGAAAGATTTAGATATTTTCGAAGAAATTCCAGAAACAGGGGCCACACTTGAAGAAAACGCCCTAATTAAAGCTAGATATTTATTTGATATTATACAAAAACCTGTAATGGCGGAAGATACGGGATTAGAAGTGTCCTCTTTGGGCGGTGCTCCTGGAGTTTATTCGGCCAGATATGCTGGGCCCAACAACGACCCTGAGGCAAATATGAATAAATTGTTGGATAATTTGAAAGACAAAGATGACAGAAAAGCGCGATTCAGAACAGTCATTGCCTATATTTCCAATGATGAAGAGTTGCTATTTGAAGGTGTGGTCAATGGGCACATCAGTCATGAAAAAATGGGCCACGAGGGCTTCGGCTACGACCCTATATTTATCCCTGAAGGTTTTGATATGTCTTTTGCACAGATGGACAAGTATAAAAAAAACGAAATAAGTCATAGAGGTCGTGCACTTAGAAATTTTTTAAACAGGTTAAATTCTGATTCAATCAAAACTTAAGCTTTTTTTTGATAGCTATGGTTTTGAATGATGTTGATGTGGCGGAAAAAACAACACGATGTATTCATTTTTTATTTCGGTTTATGTGACTTGTGATGTTTTATTATGTCTGAAATTTTTAATCCTTTTTGTTTTTTTAGAAAATTTTATCAATATAATCTTTTATGATTTTTACAATTATTGTACTTATTTTGGGACTAGTGGCTATACTTTATGGTGCCAATATAATGGTAGATGGAGCATCATCCATAGCCAAAAAATTTAACATTCCTAATATTGTAATTGGCCTTACAATAGTGGCGTTTGGAACATCTGCTCCAGAGTTGGCCATTAGCACCATTTCTGCTTTAAAAGGGGCTTCAGACATGGCGGTGGGTAATGTATTGGGCAGCAATATAGCCAATATTTTGCTTATTTTAGGCATCACAGCGACCATTTATCCTCTTAATATGCTCAAAGGGACAGTTTTGAAAGAAATCCCTTTTAGTTTGTTGGCAGCCATAATTGTTTTTGTTTTAATAAGCGATACTACAATCAGCAATGGTACATCCGATGCTTTAACGATGAGTGACGGCATAATTTTATTGTCATTTTTGGCTATTTTTATGGTCTATCTCTTAGAATTATCAAAAAAATCCGATGACAATGATGATATTCCTATTTTAAGCTTATCGCCATGGAGAGCGACATTATATATTATGGGTGGTTTGGCGCTGCTCATTGGTGGCGGTAAATATTTTGTAGAGTCTGCTGTTACCATCGCTAATATTTTTGGAATGAGTGAAGCAGTGATTGGCTTAACCATTGTAGCCATTGGGACTTCACTACCCGAATTGGCAACAAGTGTAATTGCTGCCATGAAAAAAAATGCTGACATGGCCGTTGGAAGTATTGTGGGTAGCAATATTTTTAATATATTTTTTGTATTGGGCACAAGTAGTCTTATAACACCTCTTGATAAAGGTAGTATCACCAATATTGACTTTTATGTTTGTATTTTGTCCGCTTTATTACTATTTATTTTTGGCTTTGTATTAGGGAAATACAGGATAGTAAGAATGGAAGGCATAATATTTTTAATCCTTTATGGCTTCTATCTTGGGTATCAAGTGATGCAGGTAGTCTAATGCTGAAATTGAAATTCAATATTTGATATAAAGAGAGACTTTTTTAAAGAAGTTTTGCTTTTTGCAAGTAAAGGAATTTTTATTACTTTTTTTATTAGAGTATATACTTTTAACAAAAGTATGGTTTTTTAGCTGAAATAGGAAGTTCACTTCAGATATGTAGGTAATTATTAATTGTATTTACAATACTTGGCCAAAACATTTTTAAAACCCATTTAAAACAGTTTTGACCATATTTTTCACTTGGTCTTCACTGTACATTCCGCTACTGCCACACTCAAAAGACAACTCATGATTGCCCTGAATCTTCACCAAGAAAAAGTCATAAGCTTTAGAGTCATCGTATCGCTTTTCATAAATAAAACCATTATCCATTTCTTCCACCACCTTCATAAAATAGGGATTGGCCAGTAATGCGGCCTTTTTTTCTGCTTTGATTTGCTCAATATTTTTTACAATAGCAGGAGTCATGAGCACTTGAACATCATAATCTTTCCCATTATTTATAGAGACATTGTGCTGTGTACCAGTAGATATTTTACGGGCTACGGCGTCACTTGGCGAAGCTATATCAAATGGAATACCATATTTTAGTAAGCTCAGGCTTTTTGTAGTGTTTTGCGGCTGATTATTGTTTTTACAAGCGCTAAATACTGCCACAAATAGTATAAATATCCAGATTTTCCTACTCATCATGTTAATGTTATTTTTCACAAAGGTAAACAAAAATAATATTTCTAATATTTTTGAGACGATTTTCTTCAGCCTAAAAAGCTCATTTTTATTTATTTAAATTTTAGTTTGGAGCTCTCTGAGTGCCAGTCTTCTTGGGTCAGACCTACCACTCTTGAAGTCCGTCAGGGAGGTAGAACACCCAATTAATCATTCCCTATGTGTCCAAAGGCAGGTTGTTGGTGTTTTATCTTATTTGACATTTTTATATTGAAGAAATAGTGGACTATTTTTTTTATGTTCAATATACCACAAAAAAAAAATGGTCACCCCCCAGCGACCATTTTTTATAACCCATGAACATTTAATTTTTTTAGTGAGTTTCTCACGCTCACTACTCAATCTCAAAATTTTATATAACCAAAACAAAATTTTTATTTCTAAATGATACCTTTTGTATCGTTTGATGATGCAAAGATACTATGAGGTCATAGTCTTCGCAAAATACAAAATAAGACCACTATAACATATTTTTTATTGTAATACATAATTACATGTTATGTTGTAGTTTAAGTTGTGGTTTTTACTTATTTTTAAATATGACAATTTGATGACAATTAAAAAAATGAAAATATAGACCTTTGTGGCATGATTGCAAGTAGAATAAAACATTTGGTTCTCTTTTTGTCAGTTTGTGTAGGTACAATTTACGCTCAAGAGTGGTCTGTTGATACTACACTTTTCTCAAAAATTGATGAAGTAGTGGTGACTGCTACTAGAAATGAACGTTTGCTTTCCAATATCACTGTGCCTACACTTACAGTTCATCAAAAAGCCATCCTTCTTTCTGGTAATATCAGACTCAATGATGTACTTCAGGAGCAAACTGGACTCTTCACAACTTCTGGAACCGGAAGTGGGGCAGTAGGGGGTGGTGTTTTTGGGAATGGCATACAAATACAGGGCATGTCGCCCGACTACACACTCATCATGTTGGATGGCGAACCATTGATTGGGCGCCAAGGAGGTGTTTTAGATCTCAGTAGATTTACTGTGGGGAATATCAAAAAGCTAGAAATCATCAAAGGTCCATCTTCCGCTCTTTATGGGAGTGAAGCTATGGGTGGTGTTATTAATATCATTACCGACCAAAAGCGAAATAATAGCTTTAATGGTGGCGTAAGATACGGAGCCTTTAATCTCTTTGATACATGGGCCAATGCTAGTATAGATCATAAAAAGTCCACATTTCATTTATTTGCTAATTTCAATTCTTCAGAGGGTTATGATTTGCAACCCCAAAGACCTGAAAGGACTTTAGACCCCTACAAAAATATGTCTTTTCAAGCCAAATGGACATATAGAATAACTGACCGAACAAAGTTGATATGGAACAATAGATATTTTTCAGGCATTCAAAATTCAGAATTTGCCATAAACTCCAATGAACTCAATGTTTCAGGTCAAGGAATCACATCGGATTTTAATATCAATCCTGTTATCAATCACCTTTTTAATGATAATTTAAAAACTTCCTTTAGGCTCTATGCGAGTGGATATAGATATGATCAAGTTTTGTCCTTCACCAATTCTATAGATAATTATTATGACGATAACTTCAATCATTTGTTCTATCGGGTAGAAAACCAAACCGATTACAAAGTCTCTGATAAAAGTGATTGGGTTTTGGGTGCGGGATACAATATTCAAACAGTAGAAACGATAAGATATAATGGACAAAAATCTCAACAAATAGGGTATGGATTTATCCAAAATGAGTACAGGCCTACAAATAAGTGGATAATTATTCCAGGTTTGAGATATGATGCTAATTCTGATTATGCCAATAGATGGACGCCTAAATTGTCTGCTCAATACAAACATAGTTCTGCGCTTAATATCAATTTTTCATATGGAAGTGGGTTCAAAGCACCAGATTTTAGACAATTATACCTGTTTTATGTCAATCCAGCAGCACAAGGTTACAGGATTTATGGAGCATCAGAATTTTCTCTACCAGAACTCCAAAGGCAACAGCAAGAAGGTATTATAGCTCGAATTCTTGACGACGCTTATAGAATAACTGAGCTCAGGCCAGAAATATCGCACGGATTCAATTTAGGGGGTAATCTGACGTTAAAAAACAATTTTGCTAAACTGGATTTTAATCTATTTTACAATCATATCAACGACCTTATCAACTATTTGCCAGTGGCTACACTCCAAAACAATGCATTGGTATTTAGCTATTTGAATGTCAAAAGAGCTTATACTGGAGGATTGGAAATGAATCTTCAAGGCACGTATCAAAAATATTGGAATTGGAGTGTCGGCTATCAATTTTTGATGACAGGTGACAGACAGATTGTTGATGATATCAAAGATAATAAGGTGTTCGGAAGAGATAACCCATTGGGTTCTGCTCGTATCATGCAAATGAAAGACTATACAGGCTTACTGGGCAGAAGTCCTTTCATGGCGAATGCCAAAATACTGTACCAAAGTCCTAAAAATGGATGGGGTGGCAGTCTGAGAGCTATCTATAGAAGCCGATGGGGTGTCACAGATCTGGATGGTAACGGTTTTGCCAACATGCCTGAAGAGTTTGCTCCAGGCTTTGTAACACTGAATTTTAGTCTGCAAAAAGAGTGGAATAAAAAATTCACAACACAACTATTAATCAATAACATATTGAACCATATAGACCCAGTAAATGCACCACAAATGCCAGGAACACACATTAATTTCGGGATATTGTGGAACTTCGAAAACAAAGGAAATCATTAATTTTTATTATATTTTAAATCAATAAATCATGTTAAATTTAAAAAATTTAGTTTTAGTATTATTAGGCTTAAGTCTAATGTCTTTGTTCTCTTGTGAAAAGGATGAAGT
>CAZBCV010000124.1:7404-9633 GCA_964490495.1 uncultured Aureispira sp.
GCCACAAAAGAATTTTCTGTGACTGCCAATCCAAGAGGTGCCGCCAGTTATTTCAATTTTGAAAAAGGAGAAGCTGTTGCGTTAGCCGACGCAGACAATTTAGATTGGGACTTTGGATTAGGACTTATTACATTCACTACCAATGGAGGTGTGAGTGGTCCAGGTCAAGGTGGAGCTTTGGTTGTAGATGGTACATTCGATTCTATCAAAGAAGCACCTGCAACAGGTTTTAGAACAGACGCCGCAGGTGAATTGGCAGTCACTAATGAATGGTATGACTATAATTCTGCAACTAGGTCTTTTTCGCCTAAAGCAGGTAAAATTATAGTATTTAGAACTGCCAATGGCAAGTATGCGAAGATGGAAATCATCAAAGCCGACCCTACTGATGATAATGGCAGTATAGTAGTGCCACCAGTGCAGCCTACTAAAATAAAATATACCTTCAGATACGCTTTCCAGTCAGACGGGTCAAGAAAGTTTGAGTAAGAAAATGTGACTTCTTGTTTCATTTCAGTCTAAAAAAGGTCTGTAACTATTTTTGTTACAGACCTTTTTTATTGAGGTAGGTTGTTAATTTTTAATTAAATATTGATTATTTTTTACTTCTTTGCATCAAAATAAAATTAATTGTAATATTTTTGCACCCTTATTCGTTTAATATCATATAAAAATTCAAAAAATGAACTCAAAAAAAATAAGCAAGACTTTAGTTTTTATCGCTTTAGCGGCTATTGTAGTTTCCATGTCGTCTTGCAATAGAGGTTATGGATGTCCTTATGAATTGGAAGCATCTATCAATATTTTATCTTCTTTTATCAAATAACCCTAACGAATGAATTGGCAAATTTTAGACTCATCAACATCTATTGATGACATTATTGCCATGTCTATGAAACAAGACGTGCTTATATTTAAACATAGTACATCTTGTTCATTGAGCTATATAGCCAAATCCCGTTTGGAAGAAAATTGGGATTTTGAAGAAGCTGCGCTCACACCTTATTATTTAGATTTAAAATTATTTCGGACAGTGTCCGATGCAGTAGCTGAAAGATTCTCTATTCATCACGAGTCACCGCAGGCTTTGCTGATTCGTAAAGGTGAATGTATTTATGATGCATCTCATCTTGATATTTCAGTGGACGAGCTTAAAGAAACCATTCATTGGCACTCACATGCTTAGGCCAATAATAGAACTATCAGGAGATGGCTCACACACTGTAAAATCCCCAGTATTTGACACTTTATATCATTCTCATCACGGAGCGTTGTCTGAGAGTATGGTCGTGTTTATAGATGCAGGCCTTAATTTTTTAAAGGAGCGCAATCCTACATCTATCACAGTTTTTGAAATGGGTATGGGTACTGGACTCAATGCACTTTTAGCGTATCAATGGGCAGAAAATTATAAAATTTCTTTAACTTATCACACTGTTGAGGCCTATCCGATAGCCTCCGAAGTGACAGCACTGCTCAATTATGGGGAACGTTGTGGAGACACTGATATTTTTGACCTGCTTCATGAGTTGTCTTGGAATATACCCCATAATATTTCTGAATATTTCAAATTTACAAAATTTCATTCAGACATTGAAAGCTTAGATATTCATTCATACTACGATTTAATATTTTATGATGCCTTTGCGCCCAATTCGCAAGCCCATCTTTGGGAAATACCAGTCTTACAGAAAATGTATCAATGCCTCAATCCTAAGGGTGTATTGGTGACCTTTTGTGCACAAGGAGCATTTAAAAGAAATTTAAAATCTGTGGGCTTTGATGTCTTTGGCATACCCGGACCACCGGGTAAAAGGGAAATGACCAGAGCACTGAAAAAATAGAATGTTCTTTATTGCAGAGTTGGGATTTAATTTCCGCCATAATTAATTCCTTTGATAACATTTGATTTTCTTTTTGGATTTCTGATATTTAATGTGTTCACCATATCACAGGTATCTTATCGTTGATTTTGTGAGGCTGAAATTTGGGAATTTCTACAAATATTTAAGGTGTAAATATAATCCAAAATCAGATATCAGCAATCATAATAATCAGCAATCTAAAATCTATTCGGCCCTATATTTGTCAATAATTTTCCTGACCTCTTCTTCCGTTATGTTGGTAAGTAATGCCAAAGTAGGGATATCAAATCCATTGTCATGTCCATTTAGGATGACGGAATTTAATCGTTTAAAATCTCCAATTTTTTCACCACGTTTCTCACCA
>CAZBCV010000125.1:0-9524 GCA_964490495.1 uncultured Aureispira sp.
TTAATTGGGCAAAGCTAAAATTAGAAACTAAATTTCAGAAATTCAATTACTCATAAAAAATGGTGCCCGAATTAATAAACCTCTTGGCCTACTAGTGAGATATTCGGGCACACTTGTCCATGGGATTGGATTACTTCCCGGATGAGATGGGGGGATACATCCGCTGTAGTTAACAGATACTAAAAAATCTAAGAGGGCATCTTTAAGTATCAGAAATAATCCTACATACCCTAAAACAAAGAGTGTGCCAAAATTTCAAATTTTAACTATTGGCCATTCAATGACCAATCGTATTCAGAAAAGTTTATTTTTGTTTTATCATTAACTTTATTTGTTGAGTATTTATTGACAAAATATATAATATCTTCAAAATCAGAAGCATACCATTCAAATATTTTGGATAACGTTGCTTTTTTATTATCAATATTATTGTAATTACTATTGATAAATGATTTGGTTTGTGTCTCCAGCAATGTGTTCACATTATCCTTTGTGTAGGCTTTATTGGCCAAAGGTGGACATGATTTAGCTGCGCAATTGATGGCAAAATGAATACGTGGATCTCCAAATTGCCGCATAATTATTTTTTTCTGAACTTCATCTAATGTATAATGTGTATTATTGGCGAAAACCAGAGATTGAGACCAAGGCTGTCCTCCGAAAAGGTCACGTATGGATCTTACAGGATAATTATCGACTATTAGTTTTATAGTGAAAGCATTATATGTATTAATCCAAAAAGCTAACTTTTCATTGGGCGACCAACTTTTCATATCAAAAGGTCCCGCCAATGAGCTGATATAATCATTCAATAACATCTTATCTTGAAGCATGGACTTATAATCTACACTCCCATTAGAACTTACATATTTTTTCAATAACTTATCCCAAATATTATGGTTGGGCTTTTCTAATAACACCACCTTTTTAGTATCATCTTTAATGGGTAAAGGTTCAGGTAATACAGGCTTTTCATTTTTCAATTCTATATGAGTTTGTTTATCCACGTTCTCAATATTATCACTTTTTTGGACATGTAACTCATGTGAGTTTTTTAATACTGATTGGGATGGAGATAATTTAGATTGTTCCTTTTGAATATTAGTATTAATTACTTTTTTATTCTCAACTTCATTTCTTTCAGTAGGGACAACTGTTTCAATATCCTTTTTAATCGGGCTTATAGATTCGTCTATGTTTTGGACCTCTTCGGAGAGAAGATTCTCTAAAGTGTCAATGGGCAAAATAATGGATGGCTCTATATCAGAACTTTTTATCTTTTCCTTGCACGACGAAAAGAACAGAAAACTCAAAACCCAACATAATAAAAAAAATCTAAACATAATTAAGGAGTTTATATATTTTAAAGACTGTACAAAAATAAATTTGTGTCAAATAGACCAAGAAAAATAAAATATTTGTACCTTTACACGTCAATTTTATTTAACTAATCATTTAACAATAAATTTTAGAATGAGATCATTAATACTTTTTGTAGGCTTTTTAGTGTCTTTACAGCTTTATGGACAAAAGAAAATTGTTTGGTTCGATGTAGGAGCTAAAGTGCAATATGGTGCAACTGGCTTTTATAATGCGGCACTTGCAGATAATTCCGATTACAATTACAGAATAGGTAGAGGCTTAGGGTATGGCGGTAAATTAGGAATCAATTTTGGATACAACGGTATAGCCATAGAAGTTATGCGAAACAGTGGAACAAATGTTCATGAAAAAAAGGTAAACGGTACATTTCCAGGCAACGAAGAAACAACAGATTGGGCGACAACAGATGTTTACTTATTATTTAGAAATGCCAAAAATTTGGGTTATTTTGAATTAGGTCCCAAAATTTCCTTTTTAAGTGGTGCATCTTTTACAGATGTGGAGGGTACCAAAAGAGATATTCCAGAGGCTAACCTCAATAAAACCCCAATATCAGGTGTATTAGGTTTTGGTGTCAACATCATGGGAAATGATGGAGCTTTTAGTGGCATATTAGGCTTAAGATTTGAATATGGTTTAACAAGTTTTATAAATGAAACAGGACAAGCAGCTGGATCGCCTATTTTAAATAACTCTAATGTATTTGCAGGTTCTGACAAAAGCTTAGCATCAAATTTGGCTTTTGCAGGATTGGTATTTGAACTCAATTGGGGCATTGGATATTTTGGAAAAGCACAATGTGGTGGAAGATCCAAGTTCATTATGTTCTAAATCATAGGAATAAAAATATTAAAAAGGTGCGGATTTCTGCACCTTTTTTTATGTCATAATGTTTGTGGCATCTTATAGAAATATTATGTCAGATATAAAATGATTCAAAATTGGGAAGTGCGCCTAATTGCCCACATCCAACCTACCTACCCTATTACGCATCATATAAAAACCCACTACAAGCAATAAACTTAGAAATGCAAATACCATATAGGCTGTAGCAAAACCGTGATGATCGGCCAAATACATAGACGCTACTGGTGCAACTATATGGGCTACACCAAAAGCCATGGTATAAAGAGCCATGTATTGGCCTTGTCGGTCTTTAGAAGGGCGAAAAACGGCAAAATTGATCATGAAAGGCATGGCAAACATTTCAGAAAATGTGATAAAAGCTATATAGACAAATGCAAATAGAAGCCCAGGTGTACCCACTAAAAGTGCGACAAAACTCAAGATCATAAAAAAACAACCCAAAGCTATCATTTGCATAATATTAGGTGTGTGTTCTAGCCGCCTGACAACAGGCATTTCCAATAAAGCAATGATTAAACCCGACACAGCCAATACCATTCCTATCTGACCACCAGAAAGCCCCCACTCTCTATCGAAAAAGACAGGAACGCTGGCAAACAACTGGAAAAATCCCATGGCATAAAAAGAAACTAATACTATAAAAGCCAAATAAACACCGTCCTTATAAGCCGATACACCTCTTTCGGCTTTGTTCTGGACTAATTGTGGTTTAGACTGAGGTTCATAAGGTAAAAAATATCTCAAAAGAGCTGCTGCAAACAACAAAACTACAACATTGACAATAAATATCCACTCAAAATCTAAAAACTCAATAAGTAAGCCACCTACTGCTGGTCCGATAGCATATCCAAGATTGATAGCGAAACGCATGAGTGAGAAAGAACGTGTCCTGTTCTCTGATTTAGAGTAGGCGGCAATAGCTACACTGTTGGCAGGTCGAAATGCATCTGCCAGAAAAGCAAATGAAAAAATCACAACTCCTATTGAAATAAAACTTGTCACCCACAGCATAAATACTAGTGCGAAGCTACTGAATATTAATGAATAAAATTGTACGTGGTAATATCCATATTTGTCGGTTAATTGCCCTCCTACATACGCGCCAGCCACACTCCCAATACCATAAGTCATCATGATATAACCGGCGTTTGTCAACGTAAACTCTAGTTTAGATGTGAGATATAAAGTCAAGAATGGAATGACCATAGAGCCAGCTCGGTTAATGAGCATGACCAGACTCAATAACCAAATATTGCGAGATAACCCTGAAAAAGCATCTCGATAAATATTGACAACTGATGTAAATAGTGTCATATCTAAAGTCCTAAAAGTTCTTTAGCATTGGCTATTGCTGCGCTTGTTGGTGGATTGCCAGACAACATTTTGGCCAATTCTTCTATGCGTTCTCCAATAGAAAGCTCTTTGATGGCTGTAACGGTTCTTTCTGCGGTATCATTTTTATAAACCCAATAATGTTTTACAGCTTTAGAAGCAATTTGTGGCGAATGTGTAATACTTATGACTTGATGATTTCTTGAAAGTTTGCCTAAAATCTCACCCATTTTCATAGATACTTCTCCTGAAACTCCACTATCAATTTCATCAAAAATCAAGGTAGGCAATGTCATGGCTTCCGCCAATAAGGACTTAATACACAAGGCCAATCTTGACATTTCTCCGCCTGATGCTGTGTCTTTGAGTGAATGATATTGACTACCTTTATTCGGTGCAAAAAGTAAAGACACTTCATCAAAACCAGTTGGAGAAGCTTGATTTAGAGGTAAAATTTGTACTTTAAGCTTAGCATGTGGCATAGATAAGTCAGTAAGTAATTCTTGAACACTTTTTTCAAACTGCTCACTCATAGAATGTCTATTTTGAGTGATTTTTTGACCTACAATGATTAATTCATTTTCAAGATGAACGATTTCACTTTTTAGCTTTTCTATTTCAGAAGAGATATCGGTAAATCCATCTAATTTAGACTGAATTTCAGCTTGTATTCTCAATAAGTCATTGACAGAGAGTACATTGTGTTTCTTTTGTAGCCGATACAACACATCTAAACGAGCTTGAGTATCCGCTATAGCTTCAGGATCGTATTCAATTTTTTCTGCAATAAAAGAAACTTCTCTAGCTATATCTGTCAATTCTTCCTTAGTAGCTGCAACTCTATCATAAATGCCTTGATATCGCTCTGAAAGGTGAGTGATAGATCCAAAATGGTTCAATAAGGATTGTATTTGACCCGTCAAGGCATTCTCGTCGTCCTCCAACCCATGTGACAACATAGTAGTATATCTTTTGATGTCTTCGGCAGAAGTTAAAACATCCAAAGAACTTTCCAATTCTTCTTGTTCTCCTTCCTTGAGTTGTATAGATAGGAATTCTTCCATTTGAAAGTTCAAAAATTCACATTCTTGTACTGCGTTTCTATTTTTTTCTTCTAGCTCATTGAGTATTTTTTGAGCTTTTTTGTATTGTCTAAACTTTTGAGAATAGTCAGCTAATATTACTTTATTACCCGCCAAAACATCAACTATTTTCAATTGATAATCCGTCTTTTGTATTTCTAACGTATCAAACTGTTGGTGAATGTCTATCAATTGCTTAGATAACCCTTCCAACACATCTAATGTCACAGGTGTATCATTAATAAAAGCGCGACTTTTGCCCTGAGGAGATATTTCGCGTCTAATGACTACTTCATCAAAATAATCCAATTCTTCGTCTTCAAACCATGATTTCAGCTCATAAGGTGCCACTGAAAATGTAGCTTCTACATAACATTTTATTTCATCATTATAAAGCACTTTCGTATCGGCTCTTTTGCCCATTATCAAGCCAAGTGCACCCAATAGAATGGACTTACCAGCGCCAGTTTCACCTGTGATGATAGATAGATGCTCAGATAAGTCTAATTTTAACTTATCGATGATAGCATAATTTTGTATTTCTAATTTTTTTAGCATATCGAGCGCAAAAGTACTGCTTTTTTACCTAAATAGCAGATAGAAGTCCAAAGATTTTTGTTGGAAAATTAATTCTCTTTGTAGTCTGATACATTTATTCAATATTTTGTAGCTGTTAAAACTAATGAATATTTTTTTGATAGTCATTCTATGGCTATTGGTATCAAATAATTCTGCACACAAAGCAAGGATTATTCATATTTTAAGAAAAAGACCCCCATAATCAATAAATATGATTACCTTCGTGCTCCAAAAATAAAAAATTGATAAATGGCAGAATTCAACTGGCTTGATCATGTTATAGCTTTTTTCGTTTTAGTTTTCTTCCCATTGATGTCCCTCCGAACAACTCAATCGCAAAAATTAATAAAAGATAATGATGGTGAAAGTTCATTAGACGACATGAGCTTTGTTTTACCTCCCAAAACAGAATTATATTATCATAATGGTTTTGTTCTTATCATAGGTAGTTTAATAGTGCTAACATCATGGAATATAAGTTCAAGAAGTTGGGCAAATCTCGGTATTCAATGGCCTAATGTTACCCAATTGGTCATGATGTTATCTGGCATATTAATTGTAATTTATCTTTCAGAAGTGATTTTTGGTGCATTGAATAGAGATTATCTTAGAAAAAAAACAAGCGACTTAAGTTACATCCTACCTTCAAACCTGAATGAGTATTCACATTATATATTTATGGCATTTGCTGCAGGAATTTGTGAAGAAATCGTATTCAGAGGGTTTTTAATTCGTTATTTAGATAATTTTTTCGCTGCATTTCCGACACCCTATATATGGGCCATCATTTTACCAGCCATTTCATTTGCCCTAAGTCATTCTTACCAAGGAGGGTGGGCAGTTTTGAAAATTTTAGTCATAGCAGTTTTACTTGGATTTATATTTTATTTTTCTGAGTCTTTACTGATAGTTATCATTTTGCACATCATGGTCGATCTGATATCAGGCTATATGGGAATAATAGCCAACCCAAAAACGAAAGAAGAAGAAGATACTTAGTGTCTGTTAGTAATATTATTTTAAACAAAAGAAAGAGAATTACATTTATAAATAAATATAGCCCATTTGGAGAATAAAATAAATTTTTAGTTTATTGATTTACTAATAGTTATAAGTTAATAATACAATTTTACATTTTTTTTGATATTCTTTGTAAATTTTTTAAAATCCTCATGTTAGATAATAATAAAATATTAGAAGCGCTTAGGCAAATTAAAGATCCACAAACGGGACAAGACATCATAAGTGCCAAGATGGTTGAAGATTTTAGAGTTGATGAAAATGACATTTCCTTTTCTATTGTACTCAAAACACAAGATTCGGAACTTAGATCCTCTCTTAATTTTGCTTGTATGGAGACTATTGGAAAGATTTATCCTCAAGCTCAAGTTCACATACATCTCAAAATAAAATCAGAAAATATAGAGAATACTAACTCTGTATTGCCCCAAGTCAAAAACATCATTGCAGTAGCCTCAGGAAAAGGTGGTGTAGGTAAATCTACAGTTTCCGTAAATCTTGCAGTGGCATTGGCTAATGCAGGGTACAAAACAGGGTTGATAGATGCCGACCTTTATGGGCCATCCATTCCAACAATGATGGGCCTTCAAGGGCAAAGACCTAAAATAGAATTATTATATGGCAAACACAAAATAGTTCCTTTAAAAGCACATGGAGTATATGTCATGTCTGTGGGTTTTATAGTAGAGCCTGAACAAGCTGTAGTTCTTCGCGGCCCTAGATTAGGCGGATTACTGAGACAATTTATCCAAGATTGTCTTTGGCCAGAGTTAGATTATCTTGTGATTGACTTACCTCCTGGTACGGGTGATATACAATTAACATTAGTACAAACCGTTCCTGTCACGGGTGCCATAATGGTGACAACACCTCAAGAAGTAGCTGTGGTAGATGCTGTCAAAGCTATGAATATGTTTTTGCTCGACAATGTTAATGTACCCATTTTGGGGGTTGTAGAAAATATGAGTTGGTTCACTCCAGAAGAACTTCCTAATAACAAGTATTACCTTTTTGGCAAAGGAGGCGGACAAAGAGTTGCAGACATGGCTAGAGCCACGCTTTTGGCACAAATACCTATAGTACAAAGCGTAAGAGAATCAGGAGATAATGGAAGTCCTGCGGCGACACAAAATGATCATATTTTGTCTGATACTTTCAGAGAACTAGTTCAAAACACTGTACAGCAGGTCGATTTACGGCATCAACTCTATGGACCAACACGTATTGTGAAAATGCAAAATTAAATACATTCATACGTATCCCTAGTAATATTGACTACTCTATCAATGTCGAAAAACAATTTTACCCAATTGAAGACCTGATTCCATTCGGGCAAAACCCTGTGGAATATCCTCAAATGGGATGATGTTATCAATGATGGGTTTAATCTTATGTTCAGTAACAAATTTTAGCATTTCTGCAAAATCATTATCTGATCCCATTGTAGTGCCCAAAAGTGACAGTTGTCTCCAAAAAATAATTTGAGGATTAACATTGTTCATATTACCTTTTGTCCCGCCATAAAACACTATTCGACCACCGAAATTAGAGATTTTAATAAAATCCCTCAAGCCATCGCCACCCGCACCATCTATGACCACATCTACTCCTTTTTCATCAAGAATCAATTTTTTGCTCCATTCTGTATCACTGTATAAAAATCCAGATTTCGCTCCCAGTTCTATGGCTTTCTTGATTTTCTCCTCACTACTAGATGTCACCAAAACTTCAGCTCCAGCTGCTAATGCCATCTGCAAAGCCATCAAAGCTACACCACCACCGATACCAGAAATGAGCACTTTTTCACCTTTTTTCAACTGGCCACGAACCATTAAGGCTCTGAAAGCTGTAAGGCCAGCCAATGGTAAAGCCGCTGCCTCAAATATATTAAGATGGTCAGGTTTTTTGAAAAGTTTCTGCCTTGATATAACTATTTTTTCAGCAAATGTGCCGTTGGTTGGAACACCTAAAACTTCAAATTGATGTGATTGAAATAATGGATTACTTCCCCAATTAAGACTCGGATTGATGATATATTGAGCGGCATCGTAAGAAACACAAGCATCTGAGCCCATGATGGCTCCATAGCTAATAGATGGGTACATTCCTTTTGTAATCCATACATCTCTATGATTGAGGGCCGACGCCAATACATCTACTAGCACCTCATCCGGGGTACATGGCAAGCATTCTATTTCCTTTTTTATTGGTAATTTTTCGTTTTCTTGTATCGTATAAGCTAACATAAAATTGATTTTGGTAATTTTAAAATTTTTAACCTTTTTTTGGGCAGGTTGGGGTTTTCTGATTTTTAATGCTGGTTTAGCAACTATTTGCACAAAACTATAAAACAAAAAAGTCCCATCAAAACTATGTTTTAACAAGACTTTATAAAGTAAGAAGAACAGAAAACAAAGATTACTTTTTGTCTTCTAATTCTCTCATATTTTGTTTAACTTCAGATTCTATATTGTTTTTGGCATTATTGAATTCTCTGATGCCTGAGCCTAAACCTTTCATTAATTCAGGAATTTTTTTACCCCCAAAAAATATGAGTATTATTAGGCCAATTAACATTAATTCTTGACCGCCCAAAAACCATAACATAAGATTAAATATCATAATAATTCATTTTAAAGTGCAAAGATACACCTATTCACAATCAATATCAATAGGTTACTAAAATATTTTTCAGAACTGAGAGAAAAAAAGTAGAAATATACCCTATTTTCTCTTTATTCTTGGCTTATATCGGGATTTATCCATTATCATTTGGCTATCCATCAAATTAATTAACTCCTCCAGTGTGGTCTCAGGATGTTTTTCCATATAAGACTCCACTATCTTCAAACCCAAAAAATTGGCTGTTCGACCAGGAGATGTGGGCGGCATTTCCAAACTTGTGGGAGCAGGATAAATATATTTAGAAATTTTTTTGAGATTAGTCTCATAAAACAATTTATTTTCCAAGAAAAACTGTAATATTTCAAACTGATTGTCGTCACACCATTGCAACTGTTCCAAACTATATTCATGAATAATACTATCATGAACAAAGGGTAAAATCTTTTTTGTGATGTATAAAAGCTTACCATTATATATCATTTGGTCCAACATCCTTTGACCAGCGCTCTCCCCTACCAATTCGGAAACATGGACTTGAGCGACTTTTTGAATAATATGGTCTCGATTCCAAGTGCGTGTTAAATAATCTGAAAAATTGGTATTGTCAGGATTTATTGATTTGTAATTGATATCAGG
>CAZBCV010000126.1:0-9501 GCA_964490495.1 uncultured Aureispira sp.
TCAGTTCTTCTGTTTTGTGTGTGTTCTGCTTCAGTACACTCAACTCCATTGGCACATCTGTTCACCAATTTAGTTTCACCAAAACCTTTTGCAATCATTCTGCTTCTTTTGATACCTTTACCTACCAAATAATTAACAACTGATTCTGCTCTTCTTTGAGACAATGCCATATTGAAAGCATCGTCACTTCTTGAGTCAGTATGAGAAGCTATTTCTACAGAAACATTAGGCTTATTTACTAATAGAGTTAATAAGTTTTCGTCGATAACACTTCTTGCCTCCGCAGTTAATGCCGCACTTCCAAGATCATAATAAATAGGTAAAGCATTATAACTTGTCAATTTACAATCTATTTCTTCGTAAGAAGTGATACCACCTGCTTTAACTTTTTCAGTTTTAGTTATTGTTACAAACTCCGCAGGTACAGTAATACTTCTTGTAGAAGCTGGAACATCTACAACTTGTTTTTTGATAGTAGTGTACTCAGCTGCAATTTCCACTTCTTCTGATCTAGCAGGAGTTTTTAATGCTTGTCTTGTTACATTTGCATATTCAGCTGGGATTTCTACTTCTTCCATTCTAGCAGGAGTTTTTACAACTTGTCTTTTAACCGATGTATATTCAGCTGGGATTTCCACTTCATCCATTCTAGATGGAGTTTTCACAACCTGACTTTTGAATACTGTATATTCAGCTGGGATTTCTACTTCTTCCATTCTAGCAGGAGTTTTTACAACTTGTCTCTTACGAGTTGTGTATTCAGCAGGAACATCAACTTCATCCACTCTTGCAGGAGTTTTTACGACTTGTTTTGTGTAAGTTGCTGTTGCTTCACAACCTGCACCTGAACCGCCATCTGCACAACTAACAGTATTAGCTGAGGCGTTAGCAGCCAATCTTTTAACTGCAATGGTTCTAGTTTGAGCTGGTTTTTCTACAAAACACAATACTTGACAGTCTCCAGGATTAGTAGAAGTACAATTAGCCAAATTTGAATATTCCCAACCAGTAGATGCAGGATAAGTTGTTCTTTCTTCCGTAGCATCTGTAAAAGAAGCAGGTACAATTGAAAGAGAATTTACAGCATCTTTTGAAACGTAATTTACACTCACCGTTTCATAAACTGCCGGTACATAAACTAAACGCTTAGAAGCCTCTTTAGCTAATACTCTTTCCTCCACTGTTTCATATACAGCTGGAACATAAGTCATTCTTTTTGCAGCTTCTTTTACTAAAATTCTTTCTTCAACAGTTTCGTAAACCGCTGGAACATACACCAAACGCTTAGAAGCTGCTTTCAATAATTTTCTTTCCTCTACTGTTTCATACACAGCTGGAATATAATTCATTCTCTTAGAAGCTTCTTTAGTTAAAACTCTTTCAGAAACTGTTTCATAGACAGCAGGAACTGTTGTCATACGTTTTGCAGCATCTTTCACTAAAACTCTTTCCTCCACTGTTTTCATTTGTGCAGGAACTACTTCCAATCTTGTGTATTCGGGGCGTGTCATGATACGCTCTTCAACAGTTCTGAACTCATCTTGGGTGATACATCTCACATAACATGTGCCCGGTTTAGGATTTGCAGGAAGACCTTCCTGGGCAGTTGCAAATGATATTGCAAAAATACATAATAAAATAGAAAAAATGTTTCTCATAAAATTTTGAATTACTAAAAGTTAAAAAATTAAAAACTATATACCTGACGTTATAATATTCAAAAGTCACAATAAAAACATGACTTTTGAAGTTACAAAATTAAGGAATAGTTTTTAACTTTAATAGGTTTTTGACAATAATTTTACATTAAATTTTCATTATCCTGATTTAAAATATTTTATACATTCATAATAATTGGCATATTTATTGTTATTTATAAAATATTAAAATAAAACACAATATGATAAATTTTATATTTTACATAAATTTCCTCTTTTTGCCTTTGTGTCATGGCCAAAATACAATAGTGGAATTGGGTGCATGGGTAAGTCCGAGCGAAAAACCTATTTTGCATAACGACCAATTTTTGATGATAGATTTTTGGGCTACATGGTGTGGTCCTTGTATAAAAGCTATGGATCATATGGCTGAACTCCAAAAAGTCACAGAAGATAAAGTTGCATATATTAGCGTCACAAAAGAGCATAAGGAAATTGTGGAAAATTTTTTTAGCAGTAGAACACCTAAAACTCTGATTGCTATTGATTATGAGGGAAGAACTTTTGATAAATTCAATGTCCAATCTCTACCCTACTCAGTATTGATAGCTCCTAATGGCGAAGTAGTTTGGCAAGGTATGCCCAACGAAATGAATTTTGAGAAAATCAAAAGACTTACCTCCTACGGTTATGGAAAAGCCAAACCTGTTAGTCAAAAATTAATCACCTACAAAAACGAAGTAAAAAAAGTAAAAAAAGAAAACTCTATTAAGCTAGATGGCATCAACGCACACTACACTATTGCAGAAACAAGTTTAACATTCAATAGAACGGATGAAAATTGTGATAAAGTAGATTTTTCGGGCCATATAGTCGATATGGTGAGTTCATTGATGAATATCCCTAAACAAAATGTGACATACAATAGCCCGTCACCTTCTTTTGGTTATTTTAGCGTGGATACTTGTACTACTTTGGATAATCAGCACAAGATATTAAACCTAATGATGAAATCCTTCAAAATGAAATACGACATTAAAGAAGAAAAAACGGAAGCCTATTTTATAAAAATTAAAGACCCTACCCTACTATGGTCAAAAGACGTTTATGAGTGGGATGAAAATGGAAAATCTAATTTTTTGCATTCTGATTTTGACTTACAGGCAGATAATTATTCAGTGGCAGAATTGGCAGCTTTGCTCTCGCGACTAATGAATGTGGATATAAGATATGATGGAAAAAATAACGAAATCTATGATTGGTCTATGATGATGGGTGACTTTGATTTTATGTTGAAAAACCTTCAACAAGAGCATGGTTTACAATTGGTGAAAAAAAATATTATGTCATCAAAAATCATAATTACTCAATGATCTTATTTAATCACCCTATTTATCTTCATTAACATAGTAGATTATAATATTCAAGGCCTAATCAATAAAAGTAAACAAGACAATATATACTTAAAAAATAATATTCAACGAGGCAAAGATAATCCTATCCATAAAACCCTATATCAGAAATTTTTCAACTTAAGGTTGAATGGGCATAATCAGTATGAATAGTATTAAGATTTTTTCATTCTTTTCTTTTGCTTTTTAGAAAATAAATCAGATTTGCCTCGTTTTGAGCTTTCCATGTCCACATTGTTATATTTTTCTTCGAGGCCACAGCCTTCTTTAGCTTTACAAGAAACGTTGGTCACCCCCATTATTACTAAAAATAATAAGAAAATCCAATAAGAAAATCGAAACCTAATATGTGGAAAGTAGCGCATGATATATAATATTATACTCTTAAAAGAATTATTTTTTGTTTTTGTTTAAAAAAATCAAAAACTATCTTCCCAAAATAAAGGTTTTGGATTATAAATATATGTAATAAATGTGAATAAACTCATAAAATTCCTTATTTTTATAGTGTTTTGATAGTTTTTATAAAAAATTTATGCATAAATATTTGGTATTATATGAAATCCAATTACCTTTGCGCCCGATTAAAATTCATTTAATATTTAAAAATAGTTAAAACATGAACAAAGGAGATTTAATTAATGCAGTAGCAGAGGCAGCTGGAATTACTAAAGCACAAGCAGGTAGTGCAGTAGATGCAGTTTTTTCAGGAATTGAAAACACATTAAAAGCAGGTGATAAAGCAGCTTTCATAGGTTTTGGAACATTCTCAACAGCACACAAACCAGCAAGAGAAGGTAGAAACCCATCTACAGGTAAAACTATCCAAATTGCAGCAAAAACGTCTGTAAAATTCAAAGCAGGAAAAGCTTTGACTGATGCTGTAAACTAAATAAATCGTTATTTAACTCTGCTCAAAGCAGTTATTTAGCATTTATGTTACAAAAAAAAAGGGCTTTCTGATTTTCATCATTGAGCCCTTTTTCATGTTAAATCCTAAGATACAAAACTATATTTTTAGTTATTTTGGAAGCTTTCCATCTTTTTCATCAATTCATTAGCTTCAACCATTTTAGCATCACTAGCAGACCTATCTGTTTTCGATAGTCTATGCGCCTCCTCAAGGAGTTTACTATATTCTTTTTGCATAGCCTCCATTGGGTTTTTCTTTTTAAATAATCCGAACATATTTCTTTCTTGTTTTTAATGAGCACCCAAAACAATAACACAATGTATATGTTTTTAAAAATCTATTATTTTAAATGGAATTTGTCTAAATTTATAAAAAACCATTCTATCTTTGCGCCATGTTTCCAAAATACAATGTCATAGTAGTCGGTGCCGGTCATGCCGGATGTGAGGCAGCAGTAGCCGCAGCCAATATGGGGTCTAAAGTTTTGTTAGTCACAATGAATATGAACACCATAGCCCAAATGTCGTGCAATCCAGCTATGGGAGGCGTAGCCAAAGGTCAAATAGTTCGTGAAATAGACGCCATGGGTGGGTATTCAGCCATCGTCACAGACCATAGTATGGTACAGTTTCGTATGCTGAATATGTCAAAAGGTCCAGCTATGTGGTCTCCTCGAGCACAAAACGATAGAATGATGTTCGCTGCTAAATGGAGACAAATGCTCGAAGAACACCCCAATATTGACTTTTGGCAAGAAACCGTACCAGGTTTAGTTATCAAAAATGGAGTTTGCAAAGGCGTGGTGACAAGTTTGGGGCTTGAAATAGAATCGGATTCTGTGGTATTGACCAATGGTACTTTCCTCAATGGCATCATACACATCGGTGAAAAACAGTTTGGCGGTGGAAGAGCAGGCGAAAAAGCTTCTACTGGTATTACTGAACAATTGATAAGTTTAGGGTTCGAAAGTGGTCGCATGAAAACTGGTACCCCACCCCGCATTGATGGACGGTCATTGGACTATTCCAAAATGGAAATTCAACCTGGAGATGAAAATATACAAAGGTTTTCTTTTACCGATAGCGACATTCCAGACAAACAATTGCCTTGTCACGTAGCCTATACCAGTGAAGCTGTCCACGAAACATTGAAAGAAGGTTTCGATCGCTCTCCCATGTTCAACGGACGCATTCGTGGCTTAGGACCAAGATATTGTCCATCCATAGAGGACAAAATCAATAGGTTTGCTGACAAAGACCGTCATCAGCTTTTTGTAGAGCCCGAAGGCTGGAACACATGTGAAATATATGTCAATGGTTTTTCGTCATCTTTGCCTGAAGATGTTCAATATAAGGCCTTAAAAAAGGTAACAGGTTTTGAAAATATGAAAATGTTTCGTCCAGGTTATGCCATTGAATATGACTTTTTTCCTCCTACACAGCTCCATGTATCATTAGAAACTAAAAAAATTAAAAATCTATTTTTTGCAGGTCAAATCAATGGTACTACAGGATATGAAGAGGCAGGCAGTCAAGGCCTTATTGCTGGTATCAATGCTCATTTGGCCATTAATGACAGAGAGCCTTTGGTGGTGAAAAGATCCGAAGGTTATATCGGTGTTCTCATAGATGATTTAGTGAACAAAGGTACTGATGAACCTTATAGAATGTTTACATCTAGGGCGGAATACCGTATCCTATTGAGACAAGATAATGCGGATTTAAGACTCACACCATTGGTAAATCAATTGGGTATGCAGGGCTTAGAATCTAGGATGGAAGCCATCCAAACTAAAGAAAAAGCGCTTAAAGATATAGAAAAATATCTTGAAAACCTAAGTGTTTCACCAGATTTAGTCAATCCATATATGAGCACAATTGAGTCCTCGCCTCTCAAACAAAGTGTCAAAGCTATCTCCCTATTGACAAGGCCTAATGTAAGTCTTTCAGAATTGAGAAAACACATCCCTTTACTAGAAGAAGAGCTTTCTAAATATTCAGTAGATATCATTACCACAGCAGAAACCGGAATTAAATACGAAGGCTACATCCGTAAAGAACAAGATATGGTGGACAAAATGGAACGTTTGGAATCTGTGAAGCTGGCTGATTACTTAGAGTATCATAACTTAAAGTCTTTGTCTATAGAAGCTCGCCAAAAGTTAACACAAATAAGACCAAGAACTATCGGACAAGCAAGCCGTATCAGTGGTGTGTCTCCTTCAGATATATCGGTTCTGTTAGTACATATGGGAAGGTAATTATAGTCATATTAACTATCGAAACACATGATTTATTTAATGTAATATAATGTAAGTCATAGTTTTATTTTGAAGGAAAAACCAATAATATTTCTTTTAAATTTATTAATATAGAATTACACTTTAATTTTATTTTTACTTTTAAATTTGCCCTTTTAATAATTTAGTGTGTCACTGCAAAGTGCACAATCCTATTTATTGTAATCATTTAACACCTTATTACATTGAAGAAAAGAATAGTAATTTTTGAATCCGAAGGCGGATCGGACAAATGGATTGATGGCCATAGAAAAGACACTGTGCCTATTTTGAATGCCCTTAAAAAAAGAGGTTGGCACTGTGAAGTGATATTTTATAGAGATGAATGGAAAACAATAATTGTAGATTATGTGAAGAATGACTTCGATGCCTACATCAGCAGGATAAACCCCGGAAGTTTACCCGATGGTGAGACAATTTATTTTGAAACATTAAATGAGCTTTTGGCCCATGGTCTAAAGGGAATGCCTACACCACAGGCTATGCTAAACTTTGGTGCTAAAGATATATTGGTAAAACTCATGGGATCTAAACTTGTGCTTCCCGATACGTTTTCTTATTATGACAGTCTCACTTTTAGAGAAAAATTTCCAATAAGCTTGTCCTATGGGGATAGAGTATTAAAACAAAACAGAGGAAGTACAGGTGAAGGTATCTGGCGTGTAAGCGTAGAAAGTAAAGCGCCATATTCCCCTGGCGACGCTCTGCCGCTGAATACCCTACTGAAGTGTACCGAGGCCGTCGATAACCATGTGGAATATTACACGTTGCAAGACTTTATGGCCATGTGTGAAAAATATTTGGAAGGAATAAATGGAATGCTAGTAGATATGAGATTTTTGTCACGAATAAAGGAAGGCGAAATTAGAATTATGATGGTAGGTGAACTGCCCATTTTTATCGTACACAAAAAACCAGCCGATGCCAAAGATGCGTTTTCTGCCACATTGTTTTCAGGAGCAACATATACTTATGAACCTCCTCAAAAATGGCCTAAATTGATGAGAATGTTCAAAGAAGAACTTCCCAAAATCTCCTCAATGTTGGGTGATTTGGAAATACCTCTTATTTGGACAGCAGATTTCATGCTCAACTGGGATGAAGAAGGTCATGATTCTTATGTTTTGGGCGAAATTAATTGTTCATGTGTGGGTTTTACCTCACATATAGACGATGGTATTCAAGACATCATAGCAGAGGAAGTCATAAGCAGAATCCAACAAAAGGTTTAAATACTAAAAATTACCAATCTTTCTTGGGCCTTCTTTTTCGATTATCTCCTTTTTGAAGTTTTTGTTGCACCTTTTTCTCTTCTTCATCCATTATTTCCAATAGTTTTTCGGCCTCATTTTTAGTCATATTGGAGTTTTGTGGAGAAGATGATTTGTCCTCATCTTTATTGTTATCCCCATTTTCATTTTTATCATCTGATGGCTTATCTTGTTTGTTTTTTGCATCTTCATTTTGATTCTGATCCTGCTTTTCGTTTTGTGAACCATCGTTTTGAGAATCTTCATTTTGATTCTGTTCTTGCTGCTGTTGTTGTTGTTGTTGTTGTTGGTTTTGCTGTTGTTGTCTTTTTTGTATCCTTGCCAAAGCTAAATTTTGTTTGGTAGCCGTATCATCAGGTCTATATCTCAATGAGTTTTTGTAAGCTTCTATACTTTTGTCATACTTTTGTTGCTCATAATGTGCATTGCCCAAATTGTGATAAATATCCGCTTTTTCCCCCTCATTTCTGGCTTTAGAAAGTGCCTCTTCATATTTAGTAGTGGCTTCATCAGCTCTTTTTTGATTCATGAGTGTGTTGCCCAAATTGTATTTTGATTTTACAGAAGGACTCAAAGCATCGGCTTTCCTATAGGCTTCTTCTGCATCTTTATACTTTTCAAACGAATAAAGTCTATCGCCCGTACGCAAGTTTCTATGAGATGACTGACCTATCCCATTGTTCAAGAAAAATAAGTAAAAACCAAAGATTATTATAAAAATTTTCATTATTGTAAGTTGATTTTTAAAGTTTAAAATATCCAAAAGGAAAGATTACACCTACCAACAAACATAAAAATGCAGGCACTAAAAAATATTGGTAATAACTGTTATATTCGGTGTATGACCGCAGTTCAAAGGAACTTTTTTTGAGTCTGTCCAAATAAGTGGCCAATGTATTGACGAGTTTGATGTTATCCTCATCGATATCAAAATATTGGCCATTACCCTGCGCTGCTAATTGTTTCAAAAGATCTTTGTTGGGAATTGTTTTAATAGGATTGCCTTCATTATCTGTTTTATACTCTTCTCTTCCTTGCTGAATCACTGGAATAAAACTGCCTCCAGAAGTACCTATACCTAGAGTGAATATTTGCCAACCCGCTTGCGCAGCTTCTTTGGCTTTTGATAAGGCATTTTCGTCATGGTCTTCTCCATCAGAAATGATGATGAGTGCCCGTGGAGTATTGTCTTGATTATTTTGAACTGCGAGATCTATGGCATCACCTATGGCAGTACCTTGAGTGGCCGCCAAACTAGGATCAGCTGAGCGGATAAACATCTCTGCTGCCGCATAATCATGGGTCAACGGCATTTGCATAAAAGCACTTCCAGCAAACAAAATGAGTCCAATTCTATCACCTTTTCGCTTTTGTACCAAGGAGGTGATTAATCTTTTGGCTTTATCTAATCGTGTAGGACTCACATCTGTTGCACTCATACTTTGTGAGATATCCAAAGCTATGTAAATATCACTTTTTTCCACTTTTACCCGTTCTTTTTTAGTTCCTAACTGCGGATTGGCCCATGCAACAGCTAGAAAAAAAACAGCCAAAGACATCAAAACTCTTATGTTTCTTTTAATTGGCAAATGAGCAGATAGTTTGGACAAAGCCCTACTCCTGACAGTATTATCTGATTGTGATTTTGAATGATAAGCCGACCTATAATTCCATAATATCCATAAGGGTATAATTAATATCAAGTAAAGCGCCTCAGGATGTTCTAATCTCAACATAAAATTTTCAACACATTTAATAAAAAGAATAACGTCCGAAATTAGAGTTTTGTTTATTGAACTCCATTTCGAAAAGGCCAAAAATATAAAAAATCATATTCAAACCTTCCAAGCGATGATTCTCGAACCCAAAATCATTTAACCCGGATTATGCATTGGAACTTCGTTATGAGAAGCTAAAATGCAATAAATCAGCTATTTATATTCGAAAA
>CAZBCV010000127.1:0-9491 GCA_964490495.1 uncultured Aureispira sp.
CTGATTTTGAAGTAATTGGAGGTCGTAATAGATTATCATTTTAGATTTTTAGGTATAACTATTATCTTTCCACAAATTAATGAAAACAGATATCAATTATATAGAAATTAACCGGGCTTCATGGAATAAGCGAACAGATTATCACCTTCAATCAGAATTTTATGACCTTGAAGGTTTTATGAACGGCAAAAGCTCTCTCAATGACATTGAATTGTCCCTTTTAGGAGACATTAAAGGTAAACACATCCTACATCTTCAATGTCATTTTGGGCAAGATAGTATGTCTCTCGCAAGGATGGGGGCTCATGTCGTCGGCGTAGATTTGTCAGACAAAGCGATAGAAAGTGCTCAAAATATTGCGGAAAAATTAGGTATAGATAGCCAATTTATATGTTGTGATATTTTTGATTTACCCCAATACTTAAATCAAAAGTTTGATATTGTATTTACTTCATATGGTGTCATTGGTTGGCTTCCAGATTTGGATAAATGGGCTAAAGTTATCCATGATTTTCTGAAACCACAAGGCCAATTGGTCTTTGTTGAATTTCATCCTGTAGTATGGATGTTTGATGATGATTTTGAAAATGTAAAATATCGATACTTTAATTCAGGTCCCATCATAGAAACAGAAAGTGGCACATATGCTGATAAAGATGCCAATATTGAAATCCAAAGTGTCAATTGGAATCACGGGCTTAGTGAAGTTGTATCCAATCTTCTTAAAAATAGTTTAGAACTCCTTGCATTAGAGGAGTATGACTATTCGCCTTACAATTGTTTCAGACATACTGTAGAAGTAGCACCCAAAAAGTATAGAATTGAACATATGGAAAACAACTTACCTATGGTATATTCGGTGTTAGCGAAAAAGAAAGATTAATTGAAGTTATTAGGTTTAATATTTTATGGATAGTTTTTATTCAAAGAAGAGGTAATAATTGTCAAAAAGCTGAATTATCAATTCTTAGACTTTGCGTGATGTTTATTAAAATAATCAAATAAGTTAAACAATACTTAAAGATAAACGTTAAACGGCAAATTTACTAGAAAGTGAGATTTATTTCAAAAATTGGTCAAGAAAGTCATTATTTAGATTATAAGTTGAAGCTAAATAGTATTAATATTTCTTTATGGGAAGAAAACTCCAAATACAAAATGATTTGTGACACAATTTATAACGCATATATAGATTATTTGGTAAATCCAAAATATGTAAAAAAACCATTCACTTTTGGAAAAATGTACCACTCTGGCGCCTTTTCTATGAATGAATTATGGGGTGTTTTTGATTTAGAAGATATTGAAAATACTTTTTTCTTATTAACCCAAAAACTTATAGATGCCCAATATATAGTTCAGCTTTCGGAGATTAAGTATTTTCCTGACGACTCTGAAAGCCAAATCATATATTTGAAACCTTCCTACCAATTGCCTAAAATAGAAAATAAATCAAATCAATTGTTGGGTAATATTCATATGGAATTGAAGACAAAAGCTGATGAACTTGTTTTTTTAAAAATAATCGTACATCGATACAATGATAGCAAATGGCACGCTGCTCATAATTTTGATACTTTCATGGCATTTTTGTTCAATGATACTTCTATAGATTTGTATTAGTACAAAGATTTTAAGGCGAGTGCCCCAAAAACTTATTACCTTTTATTGGATTTAAAGAATTGTTAAATTTCTATTTATGACTGAAAATATATTACCTTTGCTTTCATTTAAAAAATTTAGAATATGAACAACAAGTTTACAATTATCATTTTCCTATTATTTTCTTTTAGTTTTTTAATAGGACAAAAATCAGTTAATTTCCAAAAGTTGGAGAGACCTTATGTCACCCTTACAGATGGAGTAAGTATTACGGATAGCGAAGTATGGGATGATTTAAGTTTTCAACTTCCTATACCCATCAGAAATGAATTTATGTCATCGGACACAGTCATCTATGCTATGTTTGAATCTTTAGGGTCTGATTTGTTCGCCATTAATTTAGGAGGTGAATTATTGTGGATGGTGCCTATTTTTTTTGATTTAATTGATAGGGGGTATCTTAATGATGCAAGTCTCTCTGATATTATAACTGGCATAAAAGTTGAGCCAAGTGGAAGGTCATTAGTTTTTGAATGGAGAAATGCAGGGTTTTATGATGAATTGCAACAAACTATGCAATCTAAAAGTTATGTCAACTACCAAATCATAATACCACAGGATCAACCTTATATTGAGTTCCATTATGGTGAGTCTAATTTTGATATTTCTGATAAAGAGTTTTCATTGAGTGACAATGGTAATCATATTTTAGGTATGGCATTTGGAAATTCCTCCGCAGAAGAATTTACAGATTTATTTATTGTAGAAGGCAATAACAGTAGTGCTGTGCTTCAAAGACGTGACATAGTTGATGGATCTATCAACACAATAGGTTATGACGGTTATCCAACAGAGAATACGGTTTTTAGATTTTCATTACCTGGTGTCTCTACAAAAGAACTATTTGCAAAATTCACTGATGCTACCCTACAACCTACACTGGCACAAAACCATATAGAAGTTGTTTTAGAAAACAATGAAATGTTTAGTTTTAGTATCGTAAATGTACAGGGACAATCTGTATTGTCGGGCAGTGCCCACTCATCTGAATCAATAGATATCAGTGGCTTGAATTCAGGAAATTATTTTATAAATATACAAGAAAAAGGAAAATTACCTTCTCCCTATAAGTTTGTGAAATTGTAGTCACTTTCTACCCAAAATCTATAATCATAAAAAAGGCACAATATGTATTTATTGTGCCTTTTTTATATTAATTGTCCATTCTGTAATTTTTGTTGAAACTCTATTGCTTAACCACTTGAAATGTTTCGTTTTTAATCCCATCTGAAATCAATAAACTATAAACTCCTTGTGGTAATATATTCAAATCTAAAGAATGTTCATTTTGAGTAATAACAGAAGATATCAATACTTTTCCCAAAGCATCAGACACAATCACTCTATAATGAATTGTATTGTCATTCAATGTTTTCATATTAAGAATACCATGGGTAGGGTTGGGGAAAACAGACCATTCGGTTTCGTTTTTTTGAATGACTTTTTGAGTGCCAAGTATATATTTAGTACCATTAAAATCATGCTGGACCAATTGAATATAATAAGATTCAGTAAATGGATGTACGATTTGATATTGGTATTTTGTTAGATTATTAGAAAGTCCCATTGCTTTTATTTTTGCTGCATTCGTATAGTTTGTGCCATCACTGCTGGTTGCAATCGAAAAGTAATCGCTTTGATTTTCTGTTGCAGTTGCCCATCGAATATCAGCTTTTTGGCCTAAATTTTTTACATCCCACGAAATGAAATTTACACTTAATGGAGAGATGGGTTCGTAGTAAAAGTTTAAGTTTTGCAACGTGGGAAGTGTGTATGTAATATTCGATGTATTATAACTATCAGGTTCATTATCCATGTTGTGCATATATTTGAAACCTTCAGGAGCTTTCTGAACAATTCTATAGATTCCCAAAGGAATATTGTCAATAAAATAGTACCCATTAGCATCTGATTGAGAAGTAAAAGGCTGTCCGTCAAAATTTAGAAAAGGTGTACCATCAATATTTTCTAAACATAATTGGACATTTGCCACGGGTTTATTTGTATCTTCTTCAAGGGTAAAACCCATGACATTCCCTAATTTTTGACAAAAGCTGAATTCAGTTATTTTCATAGCTTGTCCATTGCTCGGTCCATTATCTGCAGGGCCGTTTGAGTAGCAAATAATAATTTTATCTATATAATTTGTACTAGATATTGTTATGGCGCCATCTGGGTCTGTGTGTCTCAATTCATTTCTAGTGCCAGGAACATAATGCGAAACAATTGTTTGATTTTCTATAATGAAATTTGGGTTGTTGCTTTTAGTAAAAATTTGCAAAGGCACATTGACATCCTCCAAACTTGATGCTAAAGTGATATAGTCTTGGTAATTGCCACTTGGATGTCGTAAATCAGCAATAAAGTCTATGTCCCATATATTAAAATTATGTAATGTGATGGGCTTCGAAAAACTGATTTCTAAACATACATCTTGTCTAGGTTTTTCCGCCGTTATTTGAAAAGCAAGCGCTCCTCTTCCAAAAAAAGTATTGGTTTTGGTGTAATCATTAAATACACTTGGATTTTGGGTGGTAGTGTTCTGCTTGAATGGATCAATTATTTTTACTTCAACATCAATGCCGAAAATATTCTTATAAACATTTAATGTATCATCAGTATTCCACACTGCTTGGTTGCCCGAACTAGCGCCTTGCCATGTAAAAGTGTGCAGTCTTGAACATGTTTGTCCAATTATACTGAAAATAGCGAAAAAAATTATTACTGGGGTTATAAAATATCTTTTCATTATCATTGGGATTTAATTTATAATATTATGTAATACAAAAATCATGCTACATTATTCAAAAGGTGTATTTTTTGTATGTAATATTTTGTTAATTTGTATTATGATTAATTTTTTATTAGAATTGTGAAGAGAATATTGCTTTTTAAACTTTATTTATTTAATATAAAGTTTGAAATTTATTAAGATACCACAATATACAGGTTATGAAAAAACAATATTGAAACAAAGAATTAACCTTAAATTGATATTGAGTTAACACATAATTTATATTTATATATGACCTTTGCAGGAAATTTAATGTTGTGAAGAGACAAATTGATATAGCGGTAATAAGTGATTTGCATTTAGGAACATATGGATGTCATGCACAAGAAATATGTGAATATCTTAAAAGTATAAAACCAAAGATTTTAGTTCTTAATGGAGATATTATAGACATTTGGAGTTTTAAGAAAAGTTATTTTCCTAAGTCACATTTACAGGTTTTGAGGCAAATACTCAAAATGAGCGAACAAGAAACCAAAATCTATTATATCACGGGCAATCATGATGAGGCTTTACGAAAATATTCGGGGACAAAGCTTGGTAATATTACTTTGGATGACAAACTCATATTGGATCTTGATGACAAAAAAGTTTGGATTTTTCATGGTGATATTTTTGATTCTACAACAAAAGGATGGGCTAGGATTTTAGCTAAATTAGGAGGTAAAGGATATGATATTTTGATTTTATTCAATAGATTAGTGAATGATATACTCAATTATTTTGGACAAGAAAAAGTAAGTCTTTCTAAGAGGATAAAATCTAGTGTGAAAAAGGCTGTGAAATGGATATCCAATTTTGAAGAAACAGCTGCTCATGTAGCTATAGACCAAGGTTTTGACTATGTTATTTGTGGTCACATTCACCAACCTCAAGACAAATCTATCACTAAAGACAATAAAACTGTTAGATACCTTAATAGTGGTGATTGGGTGGAAAACTGTACCGCACTTGAATATGAAAATGGAGAATGGACGGTGTATCACCACCCGTCGAGTAGTTTGACCTGGGTGCACAACGAAGTAGAAATAGATGAATTTGAAGACGATATGGAATTGAATGTTTTTAATATAGCAGCATTGGTAGAGTCTCCATTGACAAAACTTTCGTTTTTGAAACCGGGGTTTGTCAATGGTTCAAAGGTGCCAGCTACATCACAAAAATAGGGTCAATATGAAAATATTATACGCAGTTCAGGCCACAGGAAATGGTCACATTAGCCGAGCACATCAATTGTACCCTTATGTTGCCCAACTCGGCAAAGTAGATATACTCTTAAGTGGTTCGAACGCCAATCTACCTATGGATCTACCTGTGAAATATCGGACTCAAGGTTTGAGTTTGTTTTATAATCAATGTGGCGGTTTAGATTATTTGAAATCGATTTCCAAGTTTAATTTTCGCAGAATAGTTAAGGAAGCAAAAAGCATCCCAGTGGAAAACTATGATTTAATTATCAATGATTTTGATCACATCACGGCCAGAGCTTGCCGATATAAAGGTGTGCGATCCATACAGTTCGGTCATCAAGGTAGTTTTATGTCAGAAGCTACTCCACGGCCTAAAAAAAGAAGTATAATTGGTGAGGCTATTCTGAAAAATTATGCACCAGCCACACATTTTGTTGGGTTACATTTTGACAGATATGATGACTTCATATTTCCACCTGTCATAAAAGATGTTTTTATTAATGCAAAACCTCAAGACCATGGCCACATTACTGTATATTTACCTTCTTACGAAAAAGTTTGTCTCACTGAAATATTTAATGAATTAGCGCCTACACCTATACATTGGTTTGTAAAGGATGTTGAAAAACCTTATGTTGAAGGTAATATCCATTATTTTCCTATTCAACAAGAATACTTTAATGAAAGTCTCATTCATTGTCATGGTTTATTGACGGGTGGTGGATTTGAAACGCCTGCTGAGGCAGTTTATCTTAAGAAAAAACTAATGGTCATACCTATAAAAGGTCAATATGAGCAACAATGCAATGCCGCTGCTTTAGAAAAAATGGGTATTCCAAAATTGTCAATATTGGATTGTGACTCAAAGCATGTATTTTTTGATTGGACTCAAAGCAAACCCCACCATCCTCATATAAAAGCTAATGATATTTCTGAGACATTAGATTATATTTTGAATTTGAATGGGAAGGCTTCAAATGTACCACAATACTAGGTAAATATTTAATAATATGCTCATTATTAATTTATAATGTATTAATATTTGTTGGGTAATTTTGTGAAAAATATAGGTAATGAAATTTCACATTATTATTGTTTGCATTTTTTTTGTGAGGATTATAGCCGCAAGTCCTTATCCAATAATTACAAATAAGTCTGAAAAATACCTAAGAATACATGATGAATTGTTTTTAAAAAGACTGGATATCACTACATTTAATACATGGGGTCTTCCTATCAATTTACCAAGGTATAATCAAAAAGTAAGATTTGTAGCTATTCCAGATAGTGTCCTTCATCTGCAAAGCGATATTGTAGGTTTGCAAGAAACCTTTCATCCTAGCTTGAGGAAGGGCCTATACAATGCATTTCTGGCAGGCGGATATTACACAAAAACCGACTGTGAATGCAATAGAAAGATTGTACCGTTGTTAACCTTAGATTGTTTTGGAGGTTTAATGACATTTTCTAGATTTCCTATAATGAGAGAATCGTTTTTTCCTTTTCCAAAGTTAAAAAGTTCAAGTTTTATAGAGGGAGTAGGGCGAAAGGGGTTTTTAGTCACTGATATTAAAAAAGGTAGGGAAGTAATACGAGTTATAAATACCCATCTTTACGCAGGTATAGAAGTCGAAGAAGAAATGTTTAGACTTGAGCAAATCAAATATATGGATAGTATATTGCAGTCTATTGATGCCACAAATGTCGCTCAAATTATTTTATTGGGAGACTTCAATATACATTTTCCGGTTGTAGATACATCTATAGTATATAATTACATTGTATCTATGATGTCATATATTGATACAAAACCAACAATAGATGAGAGCGATTTCACAATGAATAAGTTTAAAAATAAATATGTTTCAACCCATGAGCCGTTGTCAAAGCTGGATTATATTTTTATAAAAAACATGTCTTTAATTCATCAAGCACGTTGTGTTTTTGATGGTCAAACGCCAATTTCTGACCATTTTGGTTTTCAAATTAGTATTTCGACTCATTGAAGTTGATCGACAATAAGAACCTTAAAATTAAGTTTACATTAATTTTCAGGTTCACTTCATCATTACCTATATATTAGTGCGTACTTTGTGCAAATTTACTATCACATGGCACTTGTATCAAAAGAAGATTTAGCCAAGTCATTAAAATTGGAAAAGTATGGTCCATTGGGAATTCATATTGCCAATTCTTTATTGAAGGCGCTCAAAATAAAGGATATTAATGAGCTCTATGACCGATACAACCATCTGAGTAGTTTGGATTTTGTCAATGCTATTTTAGACGATTTAGGTATTACTTTGGAAATTTCATCGACAGATATGAAGAGATTGCCCAAGTCTGGTCCTTTTGTGATTGTAGCCAATCACCCACTAGGAGCCATTGATGGTTTGATAATGTTGAAAATACTTTTAACCCACAATCCAGAATCAAAAATATTAGCTAATTTTATCTTAAAAAAGATTGAGCCCATTGCTCACTGTGTGTGTGCGGTCAATCCTTTTGAAACTCGGAAAGATGTATTCAGCAGTTCAGCTGGAATCAGGCAAGCTTTGACACAAATTTCAGAGGGCAAACCTTTAGGAATTTTTCCTGCTGGAGAAGTATCAATGCGCAACTTCGGATTTTATGGTGAAGTTACTGATAAAGTATGGGAAGTGAGTGCATTAAAACTTATTAAAAAAGCCCATGTGCCGGTAGTCCCGATTTATTTTCATGCCAAGAATAGTAATTTTTTCTATTGGTTGAGTGCTCTTAATGGTCATCTTCGTACTGCAACACTACCTTCAGAGGTGGTCAATGCCAAAAATAAAAAAGTCATTGTGCGCATAGGTCAACCCATATCTATCATAGAGCAAGAAGAAATAAAAGATATCACTATTTATGGGGAGTATTTGCGACAAAAGACTTACCTGCTCAAAGAGCCTTTTAAAAATAAAAAAAGAATAGGTGTCAAGAAGTTATTTCCGATTATAGAAAAAGCCATTAGTACGCAGACTTTGGTAAGTGCCAATGATGTTTTTCAAAAATTAAAACAAGAGGGTACTTTATTGTTTTGTAAGGGTGACTATGAAATATTTTTTACCAAACTTGACAAATATCCAGAACTCATTAATGAACTAGGTCGGTTGAGAGAATTGACTTTTAGAGATGTGGGAGAAGGCACTTTAAAATCTTTAGATATTGATGTTTTTGACTTGCATTACCATCACTTAATACTATGGGATACAAAGAACAATGAAATTGTGGGTGCTTATCGGATGGCATTGGGTTCAGACGTGTACAAAGTATATGGAAAGAAAGGTTTTTACATGACTAAACTATTTAAAATGAAAGGCGAAATGAAGGGAATATTGAGTCAAAGTATCGAAATGGGACGAGCCTTCATCCAGAAATCTTATCAAAATAAGCCCTTTCCTCTATTTATCCTTTGGCAAGGTATAGCTGCCGTTGCTCAAAAGCACCCTGAACACAAATATCTTATAGGTGCTGCGAGTATTAGTAGCTCATATTCTTTTTATTCAAGGGCCATGATGGTAGAGTACCTTAAAAATCATCAATTAGATAAGGAATTAGCTAAATTTATTACACCCAAAGTACCATTCAAATATAAACTCAAAAAAGATGATATCAATATCAAAACATCAGATATAAAAAAAATAGATAAACTTATAGAGGAAATAGAGCCCACAGGGGCAAAATTGCCTATTCTCATCAAGAAGTACTTATGGCACAATGCTAAAGTGTTGGGATTTAACGTGGATCCAGCATTTAATGACGCTATTGATGTATTGATCTACATGAAAATAGAGGATATAGACAGGGATAAGTTTGGGGTGTAG
>CAZBCV010000128.1:0-1662 GCA_964490495.1 uncultured Aureispira sp.
GAAATCTTGGACAGCTTCATCGTAGCTATACGACAATTACATTTTCATAACCCAAATCATACATCATCTCTTTCATGTTTTCTGCAATGATGATGTCATCCTCTACCAATAATATTTTGATGGGTTTAGCCATACGTTTTTGTTTTGAATTTGATTTTCGTCAGTTCATTTTGCATTGTGTGAATGAAGGGATGCCACACATCACCCAATTTGCAAAAGGCAAATGTAAAATAATTTACAATAAAAAGAAGTATTAATTATAAAATAATTTCTATATGTTATAATTTTTTACATTCTAAAATGATAGAATTATTTTTTTTTCATAATATGGGTAAAAATCCGTAGAGATTATATGAGCCATGCTCCAATGTAGTATGCTAAGGAAATTATAGTTTTCAACCCAATCTCCCCCATCTTTTCCTAACATTAATAAGTGCTGTAAGCACGAACTATATGATTGCCATTGAATTTCACCCAAGAAAAAGAATATCTCTCATATTATAAAGTGCTGTAAGCACGAACCATATTATTGCCATTGGATTTCAATCCATGGAAGAAAGAAAAATATTATTACCATTGGATTTCAATCCATGGAGAAAGAAAAAAGCTTACCCCAATACAATAAATATTGAACAAATTTTAGTTTTTTGAAGTTTATAATTAATAAAATTTCACCTGATGAATTTAGAGTCTCGAAAATTAGAGTTTATAGAAGAATTTTTAAAAATTCAAAGCGAAGCTGTTATTTCTCGTCTTGAGAAATTGCTAAAAAAAGAAAAAAAATCTTCGCAAACAGAAATGATAATACCAATGACTCTATCAGAACTTAATTTACGTATTGATCATTCTACGGAAGATTCCAAAAATGGGCGATTGATTCATTCAGATGATTTGAAATCAATCATTGAAAAATGGAATTGACGCTTTTTTGGACAGAATTTGCAAAAGAAGAACTCGAGAATATTTACCAATATTACAAGAAAAAGACTTCAAATGCTATTGCTAAAAAACTCATAACAGCTATTTATAATGAAACGCTTGATTTACAGAAGCAACCCCAAAAAGGGCAGATAGAAGAACTTTTAGTGGATAGAGCACAAGAATTCAGATACTTAGTCTGCAAAAATTATAAGATCATATATTGGATAAATAATACAAATCAACAAGTAGAGATATTTGATGTCTTCGATACCCGACAATCGCCCATCAAAATCAAGCGGAAAAAATAATCTTTTTTATTTAAAGATGATAATCCAAAGGTATAACATAAACCCACCTTCCACCACCATGAGAAAGTGCTGTAAGCACGAAACATATTATTGCCATGGATTTCAATCCATGGAATCAAAGGGTCATATTATTGCTATGCATTTTAATCCATGGAAGAAAGAAAAATATCATTCCCATTAAATCTCAATCCATGGCAAAAAGAAAAAATTAATTCCATTGATTTCAATCCATAGAATTAAGAAATAAAACCATTCACAAACCAAAACCACCTCTCTACAAAAAATATCAAGGAGTTCGTGCATTTTTTGATTCTGGTAAATTTAATAGTTATAACTTTGACCTGTTGTTTTGATATTTTTGGTTATATATGTTATAAATATTTTTTAGCCCAAACAGCAAAATTCTCAATATCTTTAAAACATACTTTTGTTT
>CAZBCV010000128.1:1762-6677 GCA_964490495.1 uncultured Aureispira sp.
CTTTTGTTTTATTGAGTTTTCATTTTTTGAGTGGGTTTGAATTCTTTTTAAATTTTTTATGTCATTGGATATTGCGCTTGATGTAGCATAATTTTTTTGGAGCCATGTATTGAATATTGAGATTTTATAATAAAATATACCTTTCTCTACATCAAAAAATGTCAATTAGTATTACTTTTGTGCTCTTTTTTGGGCAATTATTCCTAATCATACAGAGTTTAAATTTAATAAAAATGGCAAAAAGAACAAGAATAGCGGATATTTTAAGTGCAGAAGTAGATAAAAGTTATACAGTTAAAGGGTGGGTAAGAACCTTTAGAAATACTCAATTTATTGCACTGAATGATGGCTCTTGCCTTGCTAATTTACAAGTGGTTGTGGATTTTGAAAATATGGATGAGTCATTTCTCAAACGTATCACTACAGGTGCATCATTGTCTATAATTGGTGAATTGAAAGAATCACAAGGTAAAGGACAAACAGTAGAATTAGTGGCTAAAGATATTGAAATTTTGGGTGATTGTGATCCTGAAATTTATCCTCTACAACCCAAAAAACATAGTTTAGAGTTTTTACGAGAAATAGCGCATTTGAGATTTCGGACCAATACTTTTAGTGCTATTTTTAGAGTTC
Source organism: uncultured Aureispira sp. (assembly GCA_964490495.1). GTDB lineage: Bacteria > Bacteroidota > Bacteroidia > Chitinophagales > Saprospiraceae > OLB9. Next base: position 2,396 of record CAZBCV010000128.1, read on the forward strand.
GTCATGCCTTGGCATTTGCCATACACAAATTTTTTAACGACAGGAAGTTTGTGTATATTCACAGTCCTATTATCACAGGTAGTGACGCAGAAGGCGCAGGAGAAATGTTTCAAGTCACTACTTTGGACTTAAATGATATTCCTAGAACTGAAGATGGACAAATCAATTTCAAAAAAGATTTTTTCAACAAACCTACCAATCTGACAGTTTCTGGACAGTTAGAAGCTGAATTAGCAGCTTTAGCCTTGGGAGAAGTTTATACATTTGGACCTACATTTAGAGCCGAAAACAGCAATACATCACGACATTTGGCCGAGTTTTGGATGGTTGAGCCTGAGGTAGCTTTTAATGAGCTGGAAGATAATATGGACTTGGCAGAGGACATGTTGAAATACCTCATTCAATACGCTTTGGACAATTGTGCCGAAGATCTTGCATTTTTGGAAGAAAGACAAGCCACCGAAGATAAACAAAAACCACAAATTGAAAGAGCAGAAATGTCTCTTATTGAAAAGTTGAAGTTTTGTCTTGAAAATCCTTTTGAAAGATTGACATATACTGAAGCTATTGATATTTTAAAAAATAGTACACCCAATAAAAAAGGAAAATTTAAGTACCCAATAGAAAAATGGGGAGCTGACTTACAGTCTGAACACGAAAGATACCTTGTAGAAAAGCATTTCAAAAAACCTGTCATTTTGACTAATTATCCCAAAGAAATTAAAGCTTTCTACATGAGAATGGATGATGATGGTAAGACAGTAAGAGCCATGGATGTGCTGTTTCCTGGTATTGGAGAAATCATTGGCGGGTCTCAACGAGAAGAAAGATATGATGTGCTTTTGAGTAGAATGGAAGAGATGCATATTCCTGCTGAAGAAATGTCTTGGTTTTTGGATACTCGAAAATATGGAACAGTGCCGCATGCAGGTTTTGGACTGGGTTTTGGCAGGTTAGTACAGTTTGTCACGGGTATGAGTAATATTAGGGATGTATATCCTTTTCCAAGATATCCCGGGAATGCCGAATTCTAGTATTTTATCTTAATGATTACAGCCAGACCCTATATTAAATCTCTTTCTGTAACAGATGAGAATTTATTGTCTTTGGAAAAATTTCCATATAGCATTCCAGCAGTACGACATTGTCATGATATTAATTTTCATCCTGCTGTGACATTTTTTGTGGGAGAGAATGGCAGTGGCAAATCCACAATTTTGGAAGCCATAGCCATAGCTTATGGTTTCAATCCTGAAGGAGGTACTAAGTCTGCTCATTACGAATCCGTCGATACTCACTCCAACTTACATAAAGAAATAAGATTGTCCAAAAGTTTTAAGCAGCCTGGTGATGCCTATTTTTTACGCGCCGAAAGTTTTTATAATGTTGCCACAAAAGCTGAAGAATTTGGAGTGTTAAAATCTTATGGCGGTAAGTCCCTTCACGAACAGTCTCATGGAGAAGCATTTTTGAGTACTTTGATGCACAAGCTAACAGGAAATGGGTTATATTTGTTGGATGAACCAGAAGCGGCTCTCTCTCCTCAAAGACAGTTGACGGCTTTGACATTAATTCATCAACTTGTACTTCAAGACTCTCAATTTATCATAGCTACACATTCGCCTATCATTATGGCTTATCCTAATGCCAAAATTTATGAATTTGGTCCATGGGGTGTAAAAGAAGTGGACTACAAAGAGACGGACCATTATCAAATTACAAAATCTTTTTTGGAACATCCAGATGTATCTATGGAGCAGCTTTTTTCGTAGTCTTGTGCTTTTTGCAAACATTTTCGTTCACACATACTTCAACGCTTCTCGCCGAGTTAGACCAGAAAGTTGTGGGTTGTTCTCTACAAAGGTTCTTACCGCCAAAGGATTGGTTTTACTATATTCTCTTAACGCCCATCCTTGAGCTTTACGTATGAAGAATTCATTCGAAGTTTCCGTGATTAATATGACACTTTGAAGTAGGTCCCAGTCGGTTTTACTTTTATATTTTAATTGAAAAAGTAAGGCAGTTCTTTGGATCCACATATTATCACTACTAATACGACTCAATGCATATGATTCAATTTCATCATCTTTACTTATTATGTGTCCAACTAAATGTGTAGCTAAAAAATCGACCGTATCCCACCATGATTTTTGGGTTATTAAGTTTTCTACCCAATTTAAATCCGACTTATTTAATTTTTTTACAAAAGGCTTTATGATGTCCATAGCTATATATTGCATTTCTCTTTCTTCACTTTCCCAAAGTAGATTTATGAGTGCTTTAGTCTCTTGATTCCATTCTATCTTCATTTTACTTTTTATATCTTTTAGTAGGGTCTTTCTCAAGGGTTGTGGTATTCCAAAGAATGCAAACTTGTTTTTCATATAAGCTTCCATTTGTTTCTTTTTACCATTATCTTGGTATATTTCACAACTTTCTTTTATTTTATTATAAATAGAATTCATTTTATTTATTCTAAGTTTTACTAAAGTACTGCCTATTAATTTGTAGCCGTAAACATAATTGATTTTGTAATATTACACCTAGCTTTGTGCGAATTTTTTTAGTTATGGACAATCATTATTATTATCATAGTAATAGACTCAACAATCTTTCATATGCCATCCGGGGTCCTATTTTTGACAAAGCTCAAGAATTGGAAGCGGCGGGAATTAAGGTTACAAATTTAAATATAGGCAATCCGGCACCTTTTGGGTTTGATGTGCCTGATGCGATAATCCATGATATGATAAACAATTTGAGGGCAGCTCAAGGTTATTCCCATCATTTAGGTATTGTTTCAGCAAGAAATGCAGTTATGCATCACACCCGACAACAAGGAGTAAAAGGCGTTACCATTGAAGATATTTTTATTGGTAATGGTGTCAGCGAACTCATTATGATGTCTATACAAGCTATAGTCAATGACGGAGACGAGATTCTTGTGCCTTCACCTGATTATCCGCTTTGGACGACTGCAATTGCTTTATGTGGGGGCAAACCTGTACATTATATATGTGACGAAAAAAGCGAATGGAATCCAGACGTTAAAGATATGGCTTCAAAGGTGACCTCCAAAACTAAGGGAATAGTTTTGATTAATCCCAATAATCCCACAGGAGCGGTTTATGATCATGATGTTTTACAAGAAATTATTAAGTTAGCGACAAAGAACAAACTGATTATTTTTTCGGACGAAATTTATGATAAGATATTATATGATGACAATGTACACATTCCATTAGCTTCTTTGACTAACGAAGTTTTAATATTTACTTTTGGAGGGCTTTCTAAAAATTATAGGGCAGCAGGATTTAGAGGTGGCTGGTTGTATCTAAGTGGACTAGTATCCAAAGCTAAAAACGTTGTGGAAGGTATCAATCTTCTAGCAAGTATGAGATTGTGTGCCAATGTTCCTACCCAATATACTATTCAAACAGCATTGGAAGGATATCAATGTATCAATGATTTAGTTTCTAAAGATGGGAGATTGGCCCAACAACGTGACTTGATTTATCAAAAGATATCTGATATTCCGGGCCTATCTTGTGTAAAACCTAAAGGAGCGCTTTATATTTTTCCAGAAATGGACTTGAACATGTACAATTTTAAAGATGATAACGATATGGCATATCGACTTTTACAGGAAAAACATGTACTCATAGTTCCGGGTTCAGGGTTCAACCATTTTGATAATCATCATTTTAGGATAGTATTTTTGCCTAATATTGAGGTACTTCATAAAGCTTTATTAAAAATACACGAATTTTTTATAGAAAATTTAAAGTAGGGCTTTATCTAAATTGGCTATTTTCCCCACTTCCTACCCAAAAAAACTCCGACTTCTCGAATGAAGGTGAGTGACCTATGCATGCCGTATTAACAATTTGGACAATATTCTTTATGATCCAAACCTTTAAATTTTGGCTTTGTGTCGTTTACGGTAATTAATTCATTTCATAAGTCTTGCAGTATTTAGATAGGGCATCTGTCGTATAGTAACTATTATTTTTTAAATTAAATTAGTCATTAGATATCGTAATGAAAACCAAAATTCTAACATGCTTTCTTTTCAATGGTTAGTTAGGTCTGACTCACTAACACTAGTTAGGAGTGTATTTTATAATAACTTATTGGGGATTAACCGATTTTTTTTAAAAAAAAGCTCCCAAAAAACTACTTTTATCAATAAAATAATTTAACCTTGCATTTAATTTATTATTTTTTCATTTAACAATTTTCTTTCTTATGAAACAGTACACCAACAGTACACCAACAGTAC
>CAZBCV010000128.1:6777-9470 GCA_964490495.1 uncultured Aureispira sp.
AACAGTACACCAACAGTACACCAACAGTACTAACCCCATTTTTTTAAGTGCCATTGAGGCTATACGCAAAACGCTTTTACTCATGGCCGTTCCACTACTTTTTATTTTTATTTCTTCTTGCTCTAATGATTCATCACAAAATGATATACAGGAAGACTTGAATGTATCTTCTCGTACTGAAAGCCTTACACGTGATTTCTGTGATTTTAAATGTTATGATCGTATATTTGAACGTGAAGACATTTTTATTGTTGAAGGGTGTTCTATTAAGGTCACGTACACGGTGCAATACTGTGACGGATGGACAGCTATAACCAATTTGAATTGGCGTACAATTTTTAGTCGCAACTGTGGGTGGAAAGATTTACCTTGGTGGGAAAACTTTTATGAGAACGGGTTTTCATACGAAGCCAATCAAGCTATAAATATGTTGATAAAAGAGCTTACCTTAATGATTGAAGATAAAGAACTGACAATACGTATCAATAATGAAGGTACCAATATTGAAAATGGACAATCTCAAATTGTACATTTTGTAGAGACATCATGCCACACACTGTGTACTGGAGAGGAAAATGATCCATTTAATCCATTTTTTATTTATCATGCCAAGTGTGGAGAATCTTGCTGTCTTAGAATAACTGATGTAAAAATTATTGATGGTGATTTTTTTAAAACAAGTAGAATTGTCCCTAGCAATAAACCTTGTGATCCAACAACTATTGAAAACGGTTGTATCAGTCCAAGTGCCATCTGTAATCCAGCATGTTCAAGATTGTGATTGTCGATTAACAAATAATAAATATTGGCAGAAGTAAAGCATACTTTTAATAATTTCGTTAACTAATATATATGAAGAACTTAAATTTGATGTATATCTTAATACTTATTCCCGTCCTTTTTTATGGACAAAGGAAGCAAGAGTATAGACCTTTAGAAATAGAAGGTCTTCGTCCATTATGGTATGAAACATGTTTTGATTCTTTGGCCGTAGAGCAAGGTGACAGATCTGTGGACGGCTATCGACAATTTTACAATTACCATTCTATAGACCCTATTATACATGATGGCAAGGTCTTCAGTGGTTACACTTTGCCTTATGGTGGTATAGATGGCGGGTACATTGATTGTAGAAATCTAGCTTCGGGACATTTGATCTGGCGCGTTAGATTAGGTTTACTGGTACAAGACCACGTTGAATTTCCTCGAGTATTTGAGATAAGAGATAATACGCTGTGGGTCTTCTGTCAACTGTTAAGAGAGCCTGGTATTCCTCTAAATGATTTTTATAATAAAAATGTACTCACTATAAGAAAGTATAATTTGAATACTGGAGAACTTTTAGATTATATTTACAGTGATGTAGATGATGATGAAGTCTATTCTTCCAATCATAGAATTGGAGGCGCAAGAACACGTGGGGGGTCTTTTTTATTTCCGGAAGGCGATAATGTGAGAATCATAGAAAATTTTTTTCTCAATCCTGATGTATTTGTAGAGGGTACTTACATAAGTACACTATTAGATAAAGAGGGCAAAGTATTGACTAGGGACTCCGTGATTAGCCTTATTCAACACTACAATGTTTGGCCTATACACCGGGACACATTTTTGAGTGTAGAGTTTGATCAATTTGGGATGATATTCAAGTACCTTTCTCCACGTATGAAAGTATTAGATAGCTTACGGGTACAGCATGACTTTGACCACTTACCCGTGTGGTTTGAGGTTAGAGAGATAGCTATAGATAAGCGAAAAATTCTTCTGATGAATAGGCGAAATGGCTCTTCAACTCTCCCATATTATGAAGTTTATGTTTTCAATTTTAATGGCACTCTCGTCTCCCAGCATAGCTTCGAAGATGAATTTAGTGGTGTCAATACACCATTGAGGTGGAAAGACGGGGAGGTTATATTTATAGATAACGAAGTAGAACGCCTCAGTACACATGTCAACAGTTCGATTCATATTTTTACTAAAATAGGCAAAGAGCCACCACAGACCATTAAGAGATTTGAGGTTACAAATAATACGGCTATTCGTTACATTCCTTATGTTCAGGAGATAGATACTAAGCTATTGTTACATTTATTTGAGATTGATTATGTATATGATCGACAGTTAAATATCTACCAAAGAGATGGATTTGCCACTGCTTGGTCACTCATGCTTGTAGATATGGAAGAGTTAGGCATTACATCCTCTACTAAAGAAGAAGGCTGGACGCAAGCCCCTATCCACATCTATCCAAATCCTACAGTCACAGAATTCATCATTGGTGGTGTGGACAAAGGAGAAGTCAGCATAATGGATATCTCTGGCAAGGAGCACATGCGCCTTTCGTACTTCGGAGGCGAAACCATTTCAATAGCGCATCTAGAAGCGGGTTTATATCTTATCATAATTGAGAGCGAGTCAGGTAGTCGAATACAAAAAGTAATAAAGGGAAATTGAGATATAAAAGCACTATAGTTTTATTTATATACGTATGGTATTAATCTATAAGTTTGTACACATATAAAAATAAAATTTTTAAAAAAGTAAATAAAAAGTAGTGCAAGAAATGTACAAAGATAATACCTTTGCGGTCCTTTTACTACGGAAGCGATAGGATGGGAGAGAAAAGGGAGTAGAAAAGGGGGGGAATAGAATTTATTTTAAAAAAAATAAAAATATTTTCCAAAAAGTTTGGA
>CAZBCV010000129.1:0-9434 GCA_964490495.1 uncultured Aureispira sp.
AAATAGTTTGAAATTAAAGTATCTAAAAAACCAAGTCTTTGCCAAATATCTTCAAATGTTGTCCTAATAGAATTTTCTTTTCATTTGTAGCTTGAATTATGATATAAAAAAAAAGGTCCAAAACCATATTGTCTTGCACCTTCTTTTATTGATTAGTTTTTTAGATTAATCTTGATTCAGAATTTTCTTTTTTTCGGTTTCAAACTCCTCTTTTGTGATGACACCTTCATCTAATAATTTTTTCAATTCTCTAAGTTGATCTGTTTTGGGCGTCATGGAAGAAGGAGCAGCTTTTTGGTTTTCAAAAGTTTTGGGCACCATTCTTTTTTGAGACGGTTCTTGATTCTCACCTATGGGTACCAATTCATAGGTTCTATTTGACTTATATTTCATTATCCACAAAAAAGGAATCCAAACAAAAAGACCACCAATTAAAGCACCAACATCTAATTCTTCGTCTCTTGAAAAACTAGTTACTAAATTTTCGTAACCCTCTTTTTCCAATACAATATGGTTGGTCGAGCCTATTATTTTAGTATCTGAGTAATTCACTGGAGTTTCTCCCAAATACTCATTGTTCAAAAAAACTTTAGCTCCAGGAGGACGAGACATAATTGTGGTTGTACTCGTACAACTACTAAAAAAGATTAAAATAGCCAGGAAAAGCGCTATGTTTCGGGTGAATGTAGAATGTCTAAGCATAAAATTTGAAATTTAGAAGGGTTTATAAAATAAATAATGTGTAAAAATAAATAAATACTATGAATAAGCAACAATGTAAATTGATATTTAGCAAAATTTTAAGTTTCAAAATACATTTCTTAAGATACTTTTAAAACTTATAACCCACTTCTATTCTTAATGCTGCCATATTAGTATGTGACCTATGGCCTCTTCCAAAACCAAAGCTTTCATTGTGGGTAAGGCTATTGATATTATTCATCATCGATAAGGAAAATTGTATTGTATTTTCAAAAGTATAATTTATCGATAAACCTGTGTTGAACACCAATCTATTCATGAACTCATGATTTAATTCATGTTGAGGTTCTTCTATCTGTATAAACCCAAAATTATTTTCATATTTTTCAGTTGTATGAAAGGGCACCATAAGATTATTTACCCATCCTAAGCCCCATGTTTTTGAAAGAGCAAAATTTAATTCCAATGGAATTAATAAATTATGTACATGAAAATCTCTTTGGCCGAAACCAAAATTAAAATTAAATTCCTGATGTGGTTTGGGTTCGTTGATAGGTATAATTTCAAGAGGTTCACTTATTACCGTTGGAGTTGTTCCACGCACTTCATTCACGATATGTTCTCCAAGGTTTTGATAACCATCGTCATAGGAAAACCTCATAAAACCATAAGACAGACCATAACTTAAGCCCCATCTTCGAGTCAATGGTTTCAAAAATTTGAAATTGAACTCAATATTTGACCCAGATTTAAAAGAGTAAGAATATTTTTCTAAATACTGAATATCATACCTTATATCAGAGGTATTGTCAAGATTATACTGCCTAAATACAGGTGACCATTGCGTTAAGCTTGGAGCAGAAAGATTTAAATATGAAGATGTCAACGAGACTAAATAGTTTCTTTTCTCTCGCGTATCTTCTTGAGTGAAAATTTCAGCACTTTTTTTAGTTTGGATAAAGTCTTCCCTTACTTTTTTTCTTTGCGAATTACCATCACTCCACCACAAAATAAAGAAAAACATAAAAAGAAATAATTTGGACTTATTCATGATTAATTTTTTTAGATAAATTTAACGAATAAAGAATAAATATATTATCTCGAACAGATATTCTTTACTCCTCTGATACAGAATGAGAAGCAATATCTTTTCCAAAAAAGAGGGCATTATTAAATACTTTCTCGCCATTCTTCCAATATCCTCTAAAGAGTACATTGTCTTGAAAATATATGATTCTTCCTGAACCCAAAGCATGTACAGTCATTGCTGCACTCTTGGGTATGGTTTTGTCCCATCCATTAGGCACATAACCGGAGGCCAAAAAATCCTGAGCATAATGTGCTGGTGTGGCTGTATTATTGGATGTCATTTCATAAAATTGAGTACCTCGCTTCATAGTATAAAAATCATTACTTTCCACCCCATAAAACAAAGGATGGCTTCGGTCAATCATTAATTTGAAAATGCCCCCGCCCAATCTTTGAGCGCCTTGATGATTCGATTTAGTCCCATAAGTTATCAGTTGACTTTCTGGTTTTGTATCCTTCTTTTTAGGTTTTAATGAAATCATATTTTGGTTTTGTAATCTATCCCCGGCTTGCTCCAATACTATAAGAGTATTACCGTCTTTTACCCATGATTTTAATATTTCTATTTCATTTTCAGACCACGAATTATATCTGCCAGACGGCAAAACAAAGGTATTATATTTTTCAATTAATTTTGCAGATATCTTTTCTATATCCAACATAGTAGCAGGTATTTTTAGATTCATATCTAAATGGTGCCAAACCTCTCCCGCACTTTGTGGCTGTATAGAGTTTCCTACAGCAAAAGCAACTTTTGGAAGGTCAAGGGGTAGAATACCCGGGTGGCCTAATGCTATGAAATGAGTACCATTCCCATCATCAAATGCGACAACATCCAAAAAACATTCTTGAACCACATCGTTGACTATTTTATTGAGCAATGAGCTTTCAATATTTTGGTAAGCGCTTTGTATTATCACACTTCCAGCAGGAATATTTGTTGTATTGTATTGAAAATCTATTTGATTGTAAAGCAGCTTTATACCTTTTTGTTGAAGATTGTATATAGCTTCATACACACTGTATTGACCCATAGGAATGACATAGGCAAAGGCTTCTTTTATTGGACTTTTTGGCGAAATTAAATCGTCTAATTTTATAGGTTTGCCCAAAGACAAATTATTAGATAATGGACTGAAATCAATACCATAGGCATGAGCCACCGTCCAGCCAGAAATATCATAAAAGAGGCTATCTTGAAATTCCTTCACCTCTTCAAACATTGTCATAGCCAAAACGGGTTGATTTTGATCTAAAGGTACGATGTAACTGTTATTCTTGTCATACTTCCTGTTTGCAAAAGTTGTCTCAGAAGGATTTTGAAAAACTTCTACACCATGGCTCAACAATAATTCTGTAAAAAGCTTCAACTTATGTTTATCATTATCGGTATAAATAAATCCTTTGGGAGTATTGTTTTTCCAATTATCTTTGACTGATTTGTGAAAATTCTTTTTGTATTTAAGGATGTCCTTGCGGAGGTGGTGCACTGCTTTTTGAGTGGATAAAGATGTCACCACCTGATTTCTAATTGTGGCCTCAAAACTCAAAGGGCCAAAAATACTTTCTTGTAAGTGGCCTCTAGAACTGGCCTGCTCAAACAAAATCCCAATGGTGCCAGACGCTTCTGGATAGGTAGAGCCTTTGCCATAGTAAAAATCATCAAAATTACTTTTGGTATAGTATCTAGAACCTATACTGTCTAACCCTGCTGCGTGAAATTGGGCAATTTTTTCAGTGAGTTCAAAATTTTGCTCTGGTGTATTGGGGTTGTTTCTTGATGGCACACCAGGCTGAAAAAAATAAGTTGTGTTTGTTCCCATTTCATGGTAATCGCCTACAACATTTGGGCACCATTCTCTTAATAATTTTATTCTTGCTCGGCTCTCAGGATGGACCAAAAGAAGCCAGTCTCTATTCAGATCAAACCAATAATGATTATATCTGCCTCCTGGCCAAACTTCTGAAAATTCTCTAGAAGCTGGATCACTGACTAAAGTTTTACTTTTGTGACTATTGACCCATGTTGTAAATCTTTGAGATCCATCCGGATTGAGACAAGGATCTATGAGAATAACGGTATTTTCTAATAGTTCTTCAACCTCACTAGACTGAGCCGCAGCCAAATAATAAGCTACCCAAATAGCCGCATGCATACCAGACTGCTCGTTGCCATGTATGCTATAACCCTGATAAAGTATGGCTGGTAGAACTGAAATATCAACATCATTGGCCTTTTTAGGATGAGTCATTTTTTGATGAGCTTCCTTAATCGTTTCTATATTGTCATGATGGGTTTCAGAACTAAATACACCTACTATCAATGGCTTGTTTTCATGAGTGCGACCATATTCAATCCACTTCATTCTTGACGACACAGCAGCTAATTCTTTAAAATAACCGACAACCTGATCGGGACTCTGATGCCAGGTGCCGATTTTATTGCCAAAATATTTTTCAGGCGTGGGTATTGTCTTGTCGTAATTTCCATTAGGTAAATAATTGTTTAGCTCTTGCTGAGAAAATCCTCCAAATGGAATGACAAAAATTAAAGATAGAACTACAAAAATATCAGTGAAAAATTTCATACAAAAAATAATTAGGTACAAATTTATGAAATTTAATTGATACTATTCATCAAAAGAAATCATAAAAAATTATTAAAACCCAGAAGTTAGACCTAAAATAATGTTGGGGTAGCGAAAATCTATTGACTTTATGTCGATAAATACTCTTTGGCAAAACATCTCAAATTGGGTTAAATATAGAATCTTTCATATAAAAAGCTGATTTTTTTTGTCTGATAGCTGTCTTATGCAGGCGGGTTGTAATTTTTGTCTTCATTAGAGGAACCTTTTTAGATATTTAGGTAAATAGTTGATTTTTTTAAGACAAGTGTTTGGTCATGGTCATTAAATCCATTAACTTTGCCTTTGCTTATTTAAAATATGCAGTATGTTGATATATTTAGTCATAGGAGTTTTTGTTGCATTATTGTTTATTAATATTTATTTTAGAGTGAAAGTCATCAAACTCTACAAAATATTGGTTAATAATAGAGTTGAATTTGGCAGCGCACACATTTTTAATCAACAAAAAATGGAAAAAGAAATTTTGCCAAAATATCCAAAGATGACTAAGGAAATCACAGATTTTGCGGGACATATCAAAAAATCAATTTCAATAGCCTTTGTTTTAGTTATCCTCATCACGCTATTAGGTTATATCATAAGAATCACATAATTAAAAAATAAAATTTTGAGAATAGGATTGGTTGGCGTTGGCCACTTAGGTAAAATACATTTAAAGTGTCTTAAGGAGACACCTTTTGAATTGAGAGGCTTTTTTGATGTGGAGCCAAGTGTTCGAGCCTCAATTTCAGCCGAGCACGATGTTGAAGCTTTTTCCTCTTTGGATGAACTGCTTGAAGAAGTAGATAGTTTAGACATAGTAAGCCCTACACCTTATCATTTTGAAATTGCATCCAAAGCCATTCAAATGGGCAAACACGTTTTTATAGAAAAACCCATCACAGAAACCATAGAACAAGCAGAAGAATTGGCGTATTTGGCCCAAAAACATCGGGTAAAAGTTCAAGTGGGGCATGTAGAACGTTACAATCCTGCTATTCGATCCATGGAAAGTGTGGTTTTTAATCCAAAATTTATTGAAGGGCATCGATTGGCCGTTTTCAATCCTCGAGGAACGGATGTGTCAGTAGTGTTAGATCTCATGATACATGACATAGATATTGTCCTTAATATGGTGAAATCAGAAATCAAAGATGTTAGAGCTAATGGCGTATGTATCGTAAGTAAAACACCAGATATATGTACGGCCCGCATTGAGTTTGAAAATGGGACGGTGGCTAATCTTACAGCTAGCCGAATAAGTATGAAAAATATGCGTAAAATAAGAGTCTTTCAAGAAGACGCTTACATAAGTTTGGACTTCTTAGATAAGGAAGCTCAAATAATAAAAATAGAAAAACATATCGAAGACGACAATTTTTCTGGCATGACGATAGCCACAAATGACGGTTTGAAACGTATTATAATAGAGAGTCCAACAATTATGCAAAATAATGCCATAAAAGACGAACTCACTGATTTTTATAATTCTTGTGCTTATGGCGAAAAAGTCAGCGTCACTTTAGAAGATGGTTTGAATGCATTAAAGTTGGCTGAGATTATTCAAAACAAAATAGATGATACTTTATGACAAAATACAATTTATTGAAATTCCGAGCTTTTCGTTACACATTACTTAGAAGCTTCATCATTTTGTGGACTGTAATAGGCACCTTAATGTGGCAAACCGGATGTGAACTTAACGACAATGAGGCTCCTGTACCTTCGTACATATTTGTCGAAAATCCTATTTTGATTATGCCAGGAACCATCAATACGCCTGCCAGCCATAAAATTACCGATGTATGGGTGATTGCTGATGGACAAGTATTGGGGATATTCCCTTTGCCTGCGCATATTCCTATGGAGGTCACAGGACAAAAAACTTCAGTAGAAATAAGGGGAGGAATAAGAAACAACGGAATGAATGAAAATGCAGTGGAATATGCCTTTTTCGAACCTGTAAAATTTGAATATACAGCCGTGCCATTAGACACCATCAATGTACCACTTGTGTTTACATACAAAAATGAGACACGCATTCCTATCAACGAAAATTTTGAGGGAAATAATAGGTTCAATGTCAACCTCAACCCCAACAATCCCGTGGCTCTAATGGTCACTTCCGATGAAGCCAGTTCAGGGAGTAAATCAGGTATGGTAGAGCTCACCCCACAAAATAATTTTATGGAGTTGGCCTCAAATGATTTTATAAAAAAAGAAGAACATTCTAGAGGCCGAAGCTACATAGAATTTGATTATAAAGGTGAAGATGAAATAGCCGTAGGTGTGGTAAAAGTCACTAATAGCAATCCTAACTTAGACGTGCAATATGTACTTTTTGTGCCCGGGAAGAACGAATGGAACCGCATATATGTAGATTTGACCAACACTTTATCACCTCACAACTTTGACCATTATCACATTGTATTGGGATTTACAAAATTGAGAGAGACAGCCATCTCTCGCACGTACATAGACAATATAAGACACGTACATTTTTGAGCCCATGAAGGAAGCCCGTAAATTAGAACTTTTGATATATCGCACAGGAGATTTCATCGCTGCTTTTGTAGCGTGGTTTCTCTTTTATGCCTATCGCAAAGGTTTAGAAAATCCTCAAGAGGCTATAACTGATATAATACAAGAACCTCGATTGTGGCAAGGGCTCTTATTAATTCCCGTATTTTGGGTCATCATATATTCGATTTTTGACAAATATAGAGACATTTACAGATATTCTCGTTTAGAAACATTAAAAACCACGTTGTTTACATCTTTTTTTGGTGTGTTATTACTGTTCTTTACCATTCTCATAGATGATGTAGCCCTTAAATTTACCTCTTATCTCAATCTGTTTTTGTGGCTTTTTTTATTGCACTTTGGCTTTACTGCCATAGTTCGAATGATAATATTGACTCAAGCCAGCAGAAGACTAAAACAAGGAAAAGTGAGCTACAACACCATCATCATCGGTGGGGACAAAAATGGAGTAGAACTGTATGAGGAAATTAAAAGCAGACCTTATAGTTTAGGCCATAATTTTTTAGGATTTATTGATAGCAATGGGAATAGTAAAAACCTATTAGAAAAATATTTGCCAAAACTGGGCAAACTGTCTGATTTAGAAAATGTCCTTTTAGACAAAAAAGTTGAAGAAGTCATAATTGCTGTTGAGACCTCAGAACACAACAAACTCAAGTCTATATTGGATGCCCTGTTTGATTTTTCAGACAACATACTCATCAAAGTGATTCCGGATACCTACGACATAATGATAGGTACTGTAAAAATGAACCACATCTACGGCGCTGTGCTGATAGAAATAGATAAAGAATTGATGCCCAATTGGCAAAAAGTAATCAAAAGGCTCATAGATTATTTTATAAGTATCGTGGCTATCATAATATTGCTACCTGTGATATTAGCGGCTATTTTTAGGGTAAAACTCTCTTCTTCGGGCCCTATATTTTATCAGCAAGAACGGATTGGACTCAATGGCAAACCCTTTCAAATTATAAAATTCAGGTCCATGTTTGTCAATGCCGAAAGTGAAGGTCCGCAACTCTCAAGCGATACCGACAACCGAGTGACGCCATGGGGAAAAGTCATGCGCAAATGGAGAATAGACGAAATTCCCCAATTCTTCAATGTACTCAAAGGAGATATGTCTATTGTAGGCCCAAGACCAGAACGAAAATATTATATTGACCTCATATCTAAAGAAGCACCACACTACAAACATTTGCTCAAGGTGCGACCAGGTATCACCTCATGGGGTCAAGTCAAATATGGCTATGCCTCCAATGTTCAGCAGATGATACAACGCCTAAAATTTGACATTTTATACATAGAAAATATGTCTCTCGCCCTTGATATAAAAATTCTTTTCTACACTCTTTTAGTCCTTGTTCAGGGGAAGGGGAAGTAGTAAAATCAGGAGCTTCCAATCTCGGGTCAGTGATTTTAACTTGACCTGCTTGTGAGGAAAAATCGTTCTTAGTCAATGTGCTAAAGTTTGTATTGAACAGATTAGAAGTGGCTGAACCACCATTTGAAGTGATATCATCACAAATACAAGTAGGACATCTTTCAGGTTGAGTAAATGTAAGCGGCTCACCACGGAGACCACCCCGTGAGCGATCATTGGCTGATGAAGTGGTATTCTCTACTGTGACAGCATGGTAGTGGACTACGGAAGTGCCAGAGGCATCAGCAAAACGTATCTTGAGAATGCGCTCTCCTTCGGTGGAATAGGTGGCAGACAAAGTACCGCCTGGATTCAAGGCTCTAAAGCCCAAACCATCATCGGCATCTACTTCAATAGACTTGTGTGCGATAGATACATTACCTATGAGATAGGAAGAAGGCAGGGTAAAAGTCACTTGCTGACCTACATTGTAGGTAAACAGGCCAGAAGCCATCTGTATGGATTCAACAATCTCGTTCACTTAGCGGTGCTACACTTTTCGAATTTAAATAGCTGATATATTTGATTTTAGCATCTCATAACAAAATTCTAATGCATAATTCCATTTAACTTAATGTCAAAAAAGTTAGCTACATATTTCTTTTTTGCCTATAAATCTAAATCCGGGTTAAATAATAGTGTGTTTCAATTTTATTGTTAAATACTGTTGTTTATTGAGTATTGGGTTGAGAGTATTGCCTCTTCCTTCAGGAGGCAAGTGTTAGAGTGGGGTCAATATGCTCTTTATTTTCTTTTCTATAGTGGCCCCATTGTTTAAAAATCAATGGTTCTAAACCTTATTAAATATAATGTATTTTGGTGAATTACGGTCTTCTGAATATGTCGATAGTCACACAAATGCCCTGTAAATTTTAGGCTGAACAAAACGTAGCATAATTTTCATTTTATTTATATTTAAAATCCACTTTAAGGTAAAATATTTTATTAGGTTTTGTGAATGGCAATGGGTGCATACCCAACCAATTTGACTAGTGCTCTGTCCAGATAAAGAACTAAATAATTTACGGCTCTTTTTGAATATC
>CAZBCV010000130.1:0-9306 GCA_964490495.1 uncultured Aureispira sp.
GATATATCAGGTATAGGCCCATGATGAGTGTGATGATGAGGTAGAGCTTGCGCAGCGAAATGCGTATTTTTTGGCTGAAGGCTTGAGGCCCTACCATCACCAATGTAGTCAAATTTGACTATTTGATGTTTGGGTTTATTACTTTCTATTTCGTATTGGTGCATCAGTTTTTGAAAAGTCAGCAATAATTTATACAAGCTCAGAGACTCCAATTCTATATCAACGAGTGCCTTTTCGGCAATGGATTTGAGTTCATGCTGTACACTTCCACGATTTTATCTAAAATGTCTGTGGTCTTCTCATTAACTGAGTTCATCCACTACAGATTTGTACTTTTTATATTCAAGTAGTTTTTTGGACCAACTCCTCTCGAGGGTCTATTTCGTTGCCTTCTTCGTCTATTTCTTTGCGAGGAATGAGCATTTTGGCTTTGATGCGCATGAGTGTGGCAGCTACGAGGATAAATTCACTAGCCACGTCAATATCTAAAGATTCTAAGTGTTTGATATAGCTTAAAAAATCTTGTGTTATTTTAGAAATGGGAAACTAAAAAAACATTAAACTTATTATTTCTTCCGATTGGAATAAATTTAATTACTGAATTATATTCACATTTTAAAATAAATATGAAAATTGAAACTTTTAAGATGTTAGTTAACCAAATAGATTTTGACTTATATAATGGAACTTTTAAGTTCATTTGCTTTAATCCTATAAAAAAGTAAAATAGAAACAGGTAATAAGACCTTAGGTAAAAATCTTGCATTATACCTTATGGGAGAAAAAATCACCCCTACTAGGCTTGAGTTACAAATATCATTGGCTAAGGTATATAATTTAAATGAGTAGTCTGATGAATTTAAAATGCTTCAATTACCAAAACAATTAATTTGATTTTTCAAATAATAATAATAATCAATAATTCGTATTATGTATTGTCTTTTTCGTAATAAAAAATCAATCTTACTTTTAATGAATGATGAATTCAAGAATAAAGTTGTTTAATAAATTTATAAAATCAGATCAATATGAGCCATATCAAACTATTTGAAAGCAAAAAAGTCCGTACGCATTGGGATGACAAAAAGGAAACTTGGTATTTTAGTATTGTGGACATTATTGGTATACTTACTGACCAGCCTTCCAATGATAGAGCAAGAAACTATTGGAAAGTATTGAAAAACAGGCTTTTGAAAGAAGGAAATGAAACGGTTACAAATTGTAACCAGTTGAAACTACGAGCAGAAGATGGTAAAATGAGATTAACTGACGTTGGGGATGTAGAACAAATTTTCCGCTTAATTCAATCCATCCCATCTCCCAAAGCAGAGCCATTCAAACAGTGGTTGGCAAAAGTCGGATACGAACGAATGCAAGAAATTCAGGACCCAGAAATGAGTCTAGATAGAGCTAGAGAAAACTGGCAAAAACTGGGTAGAAGTGAAAAGTGGATTCAGCAAAGAATGACAGGCCAGGAGACTAGAAATAAATTGACCGACTATTGGAAAGAAAGTGGTGTTGAAAAATCAGATGAGTTTGCTTTTCTTACTAATATTATCCATCAGGAGTGGACAGGTCTCACTGTAAAAAGCCATAAAGATTTAAAAGGCTTAAAATCTCAGAATCTGCGTGACCACATGAGTGAAGCAGAGCTCATTTTTACAGCATTAGCGGAACTTTCAACACGACAAATTGCAGAAACAGATAATGCAAAAGGGGTTAGTCAAAACGCCGTAGCAGGCAAAAAAGGCGGCAAAATAGCAAAAGATGCAAGATTTGCTTTAGAGCAAAAAACAGGTAAGAAGGTAATCACAAATGAGAATTTCCTACCGCCACACAAAGATATGAAAAAGCTAAAGTAACTGTTTTCTTATCTCAAAACGTAATATCCCTTTAGTTAATTAAGAGCTTGAAATCATAAAAAATTCTATTTATTGTCTTATTTTTAACGCACCGCACATTCTGAAGCAAGCATCAACTCTATTAAACTATGCTCGGTGAGCAAAAAATCAACTATTCCCGTTTCACTACTATTTCTTAGTGAATTGGGTAATCTTGGATTTTCTGGATCAAGAAGAAGTTCACTTATTGTAAGTGTTCTAGGGATGGGATTCATATTACTTTATTTCTATCAAGGACCAAGTTACTTATTATGACGATTTTAGAATAATATTTATAGTAATATTTCTTTTAAATGATATTTTATAGAGAAAAATATTTAATTTTTTTTAAAATCTAGATTGAAATAATTGGTCGAAAAAACAAAAATTTCGGGGTTTTAATTTTTTTTATTCTAAATTTTTTTCATTGTTACTGTAAGAGATATTAACTCTGAAATTTTGATCTTTAAAAAAGTAGAATAGAACATTTTATAAGTTAAAAAGCAAAAGGATAATCTGGCAAAATCATAACAACATAGTCAAACCCGGTTTTTTTCCTTTCCTCCCTCCTAATGACACATCACAGGATTATTCATGGCCTCCAAAAAATTAAGTTCTAAAGGATACTTGGACATAACACCTCGATATATCAGGTATAGGCCCATGATGAGTGTGATGATGGGGTAGAGTTTTCGGAGCGAAATGCGTATTTTTTGGCTGAAAGCTTGAGGCCCTACCATCACCAATATCATGGCAGGGAAGGTGCCTAATCCAAAAAACATCATGAAGCCCATACTGCCCCATACATGGCTTAATGAAATAGCTCCAGCTAAGCCTACATATACAAGTCCACAGGGCAAAAATCCATTTATCATGCCAAGCCATAGGGTGGGTACACTTTCAGTTTTTTTGAGCAGGCCCATCAATTTTACCTGAATGAGGGTATAAAATCTTTGGAGGGGTGGGATTTTACCTATCCATTGGTCTGGGTTGGCGGTGAATAAAAAAACGAAAACGAGGACGATTCCAAGACCTATGGAGAGAACTTTTTGAAGTCCTGCCATGGCCAAAAAACTGCCAAATATTCCAAATATCAGTCCTAAAAGCATGTAACCCAATGTACGACCTGAATTGTAGGTGACGGACGTGAATATGGATGCCCACCCTGTGTTATTTCTTGTGGTCTGAATGGCCAATGCTAAGGGGCCGCACATACCTACACAGTGTAAACTTCCCAAAAATCCTAATGTCAAGGCCATCCAATACATCCCCCTATATTATTGTATGAGCAATTCCTCTTCTGTGTAATATTCTTTGCCACCTTGAGTCCAGTCAACTTTGAGTTTGAGTCTTCCCTTGGGGGTTTCTCCTAAAGGCAGTGTAAAGTTCATTTTTGGGTCCACTTCAAAAGGAACAGTCTTGTCTTGCGATTTTTGACCAGGATTATACATCCATATGGTGCCTTTGGCTGGAGAAATAGTGTCCATAGGAAAGGTAAACAATACGGAATTGGCCACTGCATCGTAATCTATTTTGAGCTTTTCTTTTAGGTCTGCAGTATTTTGTTTTTTGTCATAGTGGCTTTGATAATTGATATCTTCATCATAATAGTTGTCTATTACCAATGCATTGTCATATTGCGTGGATTTGTATAAGACAAATATCAATGTGCTGATGAAAATGATAAAAAAAATGACAAGACCTGTACCCCAATTGAACTTCATATGATTATTATTTAGATATTTTTAAGAAATATGTATTAGTTCTACCCAAAAATTATTGACACCCTCGCCTTGAGTGATAGCGACGGATTGCAGGTTGAGCAGTTCCAACAAGGCAATAAAAGTAACAATAGCATGTATTCTATTTTCTAATTTTAAAAACAAATCTTCAAATTTAGCTTTACCTTTTTGAGGTATTTTGCTCAGAATATAAGTTTGTTGATCCTCGATGGTGTAGTCAAATTTGACGATTTGATGTTTGGGTTTATTGCTGTCAATTTCGTATTGATGCATTAACTTTTGGAAAGTTTGTAGCAATTTGTACAAGCTCAAAGATTCTAATTCTATATCTACTAGAGCTTTTTCTGCTATGGACTTGAGTTCGTGCTGCACGCTCCCTCTGTTGAACCTAAAATGTCTATGGTCTTCCCACTGACTGAGTTCTTCCACTACTGATTTGTACTTTTTATATTCAAGAAGTTTTTGGACCAACTCCTCTCGAGGATCTATTTCGTTGCCTTCTTCGTCTAGTTCTTTGCGAGGAATGAGCATTTTGGCTTTGATGCGCATGAGTGTGGCAGCTACGAGGATAAATTCACTAGCCACGTCAATATCTAAAGATTCTAAGTGTTTGATATAGCTTAAAAAATCTTGTGTTATTTTAGAAATGGGAATATCATAGATGTCCAATTCGTCCCGTTCTATAAAAAACAGAAGGAGATCAAACGGGCCTTCAAAATGAGCTGTTTTTATGATATAAGATTCCATGGCGCAAAGGTAAGGTTTTATTTTGTATCAAATTCAGGTCAAATCATCCTTAGAAGTAACATACATCACCTTTTTTCTAACAATACTATGTCAAAATCGCTGATGACGACGACTTTTTCATTCTTTACAGTTGCTTCTACTCCAGAATATGCATCGCGTAATAGGTCACCGTTTTGAAAATAACCTTTGACAGGAATGATTTTAGGTCCTTTTTTTTGATCTAAAGCAAAGACAATGCTATCATTGATTTTAGGACTTAGATACTTCCTTCCAAAGATGTTTTTATCTAGGACTGTGTGCTGACCTGCACCGACTGCGGGATGATTTTTCCTGTATTGGCCAAGTTTTTGCCAATGTTGAATCAAGTCTTGGTTTTTCTGAAATTCTTCCCAGTTCATGAAGGACCTCAGTTGAGCGTCTCCGCTAGCTTTTACATTGAGACTGCGACCAGATTCGTCTCCGTAATAAATTTGAGATTGTCCTTGTGTCAATAGTAATTTTGTGGCCGACTCAAAGGTTCTTTTTCTATCTTTGTCGAAAGGAGCGCCGTCATCATGGGAACTGATATAGTTCATTGTGCTCAATCCTTTGAGAGATCCGTGGAGCAAAGTGTCATATTTTTCAAATATTTCTTCATAGCTTTTTTGAGCATCGTATTTGAAGTCAAAATTGATTAAAGAATTGAACCCATAATTAAAATAATCAACTTTTTTGTCTCCAAAATCAAAATTGCGACCACTTGACACATGGTAATTATACACTTCGCCGAGCATATAAAAATCTTGATTTTGAATAGCTGCGTTAGGATTTTGTTTTTTCCAATCATTGTAAGCACGTTGAGCTTCGTCGCGCAGGGCTTTCCATACGTCTTCTTCGGCATGTTTTACAGTATCTACTCTGAAGCCATCTATGCCATATTTCCTTATGAGGTCAGTCAACCATTTGATGATATAGTAGTGAGGAAGGCGTGGATATTTTGTTCTTTTAAAAAAAGCATTCAGTTCTTTAACTTCTTTTTCATACCGTCCTTCGGCTTTCCATTTTTCTATGAGATGAGGAGGCAAATCTACTTCTTCCCTACTTTCTGTGAGAACATCGGGCAGATTGTCCACGAGTGTACATGCTGTGGTAGTCTCATAACCTTGATATGTACATTTCGGTCCTGTACGCACCCAATTGTTGGGCCACAAGGGGTCGCTTTCGGTGACTGGACCTGTATGGTTTATGACCACATCGAAAATGACTCTTATGCCTTGTTGGTGGGCAGATTCAACCATTTCTTTGACTTCTGCTTCTGTTCCCAACCTTTGGTCAATAAGTGTCCAATCTTTAGTCCAGTAGCCGTGAAACCCATAAGATAAACCTGTGCCTTCGTCCACATATCCGTCTATGTTTTGTACCAAAGGCGTCATCCAAAGGGCGGTGATACCTAAATCGTTAAAATAATTGTCTTTTATTTTTTGAGTTATACCCTTAACGTCTCCGCCCATAAATCCACGATAAGGGGCTGGTGTCATAGGGTGTGTGAAATCATTATCTACATTTCCATTATTGAATCTATCTGTTAGTAAAAAATATACATTGGCATTTTCCCAAATAAAATTATCATTTTGGGCCGGGGATTTAGATTTTTGCTGTACACCACATCCACCTAAAATTAGCCATAAGAATAAAAATTGAAAAAATCTCATATTATTGTATTGTCTGATGGTGAATAAAGGCGTAAAATTAAATAAATTATTTAAAAAAAGCAGCTACAATCTAGTAAGATTTATAATTGTTAAAAAAGTAACTGAAATTAATTGGAGCGCCAATAGAATGGAGAGAAGAAAATAAGTACTGTAAAAATCTCAAGTCTGCCTAAAAGCATGAGAAAAGAAAAAATTATTTTTGCAGTGTCACTCACCCACGAAAAATTGTTGACAGGGCCTAAATCTCCTATTGCAGGACCCACACAACCCAGTGTCGCAGCCACTCCTCCTAATGATGTGGTGAAGTCTAAACCTGTCATCGTAATAAGGACTGATCCTACAACAAATGTCAAAAGATAGACCAATAAAAACACCAAAACGTGCGTCAAAATGCGAGGAGGGACTATTTCTTTATTGATTTTTATACGAATGATGGCTCTGGGATGTAAAATTCTTTTAAACTCTAACCATGTATTTTTGACAAAAACCATGTGGCGCATTATTTTTATATTTCCCGAAGTGCTGCCCATTGACCCTCCAGAAAACAGTGTCAAAAAGAAAATCATGGTCAATCCAGGACTCCATGTCGTGTAATCTACGGTAGCAAAACCAGTGGTTGTCATAAGGCTCACTAATGTAAAAAGCCCACCTCGAAAATTTTCTTCATAATCGCCAGGACTAACTTTGTTGATCCAAAGTCCTAATATTAATGCCAAAATAGTGACAAACAAAAAATAGTATTTGAACTCTTCATTGTTCCACACTTTGTCGAATTTGCCTTTTATTAAGTAATAGATTATGGCAAAATTTGTGCCGCCCAAAAACATAAATAGTACAATAGTATATTCTATGGCAGGTGAATTGAAATGAGCAATACTGGCATTTTTGGTCGAAAAACCACCTGTCGCTAAAGTCGTAAAGGCATGGTTGATAGCATCAAAAGATGTCATTCCCAAAGCCATTAGAATGAGAAATAACGTCAAAGTCAAACCAAGATATATGAACCAAAGGCGCTTGGCAGTTTCTTTAATACGTGGATGTATTTTGTCGGCAGATGGTCCGGGTGCTTCTGCCACAAATAGTTCGATGCCTCCCACACCTAAAATGGGGAATAGAGCAATGGTCAAAACAATGATACCTAAACCTCCTATCCACTGTGAAAGACTTCTCCAAAATAAAATACCAGAAGGCAGAACTTCAATATCTGAAAATATGGAGGCTCCTGTGGTGGTAAAGCCAGACATAGCTTCAAAAAAACTATCTACAAAACTATCACATACGCCCACCAAATAAAAAGGTAAAGCACCGAAAAAAGTCATAAAAATCCAAGATAATAAAACAATGGCATAACCCTCTCGTTTATTTATGGAAGCGTCGGTACTGAACTTATAAATCCAAAAGATAACTCCAACAACCAAAGTAATTAAGCCAGATTGAAGAAAACCCATCATATCTGTGGAAGCGTATAGCCACGAAACTCCAGCAGTGACAAACATACATAAAGACAGAAAAATCAATAGTACGCCGATGACATTGGAAATGGGTTGAAGATTGATATTCATAACTTTACCACAAATTAATTAAACATATTTTCAATTTGACCAATCGACTCTGGCAGGGCCAAAATAATGACTTTATCGTTCAGTTGCATTGTCATTTCCCCTGTTGGAATGATGACCTCTTCATTTCTGATAATAGCTCCAATGATAGAATTAATGGGTAGCTTGAGGTTTTTAATATTTTTTCTTGTTAATATACTGTCCTTAGATATATTGTATTCAATAACCTCAGCTTCTACACCGTGCAAACTTGCGATGGCTTCTACTTTTCCTTTACGGACATATCTAAATATATTATTGGCTGCAATGATTTTTTTATTGATTATAGTATTGACGCCTATGTGTTGAGAAATATGGGTATAATCTAAATTTTCGACCAATGCCACAGTTTTGTACACACCCAGAGTTTCGGCCATTAATGAAGTGAGAATGTTGGTTTCACTATTAGGTGTGACTGCAATGAAGGCGTCCATTTGTTCAAGACCTTCTTCTTTAAGAAGTTCAAAATTGGAAGGGTCGCCCTTTATCACTAAGGTATTGTTGAGTTTGTCCACGAGCCATTTACATTGTTTTTCGTTTTCCTCTATGATGGTTACCTTATATTTATCTTCTAGTTTTTGAGCAGCTGTAAGCGATATGATATTACCTCCAATGAACATAACACTTTTTATTTCTTTGGTTTGTTTGCCAATAGTTTTAAGCAAGGATTCGACGTTGGTTTTTTCGGTAATAAAATAGACGTGGTCGTTTTTCATTATGACTGTGTTGGGACGAGGTAATATGGTTTTTGAACCTCTTAAAATAGCAATTGGCCTATAATTTGTAGCCTTTTGTGTGATGACTTCGTCCACTGTTTTACCTATGTATTCTGCCTTTTCGTCTATAATGATACCTATCAGAGATACTTTGCCCTCTTCAAAGTCGAAAGAGTCTGTTACGCTACTGAGCTCAAGGAGTCTGATGATTTCTTGAGATGCCAATAGAGAGGGAGAAATGATTTTATCCACACCCAATTCCTCAAAAGAATCTTTGAATTCTTGCCTGAGGTTTTCTAGATTATTTATTCTAGCTATTGTTTGTTTTGCCCCCAATTTTTTGGCCAAAATACATGCAATAAGATTGTCGTTTTCGTGGGTTGTGACTGCTAAAAACAGTTTGGCTCGTGTTAAATTTAAGCTTTCTAGAAGTGACATGGAAGAAGCATCTCCCAATATACCTTGCACATCAAGATGGGATTGAGCATAATCCAATACATCTCTGTCACTATCTATGATGATGATATCGTGCTCAGCTGATGAAAGTAACTTTGCTAAGTGAAAACCAATACCTCCAGCTCCTGCAATAACAATTCTCATTATACGTAGATTATGAATTAAGGCGCAAATGTATAATATTATATAAAACCAAAGGTACATACTTGAAGATTTTAATCAAAAAAGTAGATTATAGCTACATTTAATAAAGGATTCTAGCAATTTTTTAGTAATTTTAATTAATAAGATATAGACAGCTTGTTTTAATTTAAGGGTTTAATAACATGATATTGCATAATATAATAAAACATTTAGCGTTTTCATTAGATATAAATTCAAAATATGAACGACAAAATTAAGATACTATGGGCCGATGATGAAATAGATCTCTTAAAACCCCAATTGTTTTTCCTTGACAAAAAAGGCTATAATGT
>CAZBCV010000131.1:0-9287 GCA_964490495.1 uncultured Aureispira sp.
ATGCCCACAAAAAAAATTAGCCCTCAATCTCTTTGTGTCAAAGAATACAAAGATAGTAAAACTACGCAGCCGCATATTTTGCCTATTTATGCCACATCTTCATTTTCTTTTAATAATATTGAAGAAAGTATTGAAATATTTAAAGGAAATAATGCAGGACATGTATATAGTAGGTACGGAAACCCAACCATAGATACAACAGCTCAAAAAATTGCTGATTTAGAAGCTTTTGGTACAGGAATTAATGCCTATGGGTATATGACAAGTAGCGGCATGTCTGCTATATCTTCTCTTGTTTTATCCTTACTTTCCAAAGATCAATCCATTTTGACTCAAGGTGATTTGTATGGTGGCACAACTGAACTTTTCACAAAAGTACTTTCACAATCAGGAATAAGAACTCATAAGATGGATATGTCAAATCTTCAAGAAGTTGAGGATTATCTACTAAAAGATCGTAGTATCAAACTCATATATATAGAAACTCCAGCTAATCCTACTATGAAGTGCCTAGATATCCATGCTTTAGCCAAAGTAGCCAAAAAATATGGAGCTTATACTTGTGTGGATAATACTTTTTGTACACCTCTTCTCCAGCAACCTTTAAAGTATGGGATAGACTTTGTTATTCATTCAACAACTAAATATCTCAATGGTCATGGCAATTCTATAGCCGGCGTAATCGTTGGACACGATATGGAATATAAGAAAAAAATTGGAATGACTATTAAACTTTTAGGTACAACTTGCAATTCATGGGATGCATGGCTCACATACAATGGTATGAAAACTCTTGCTTTACGAATGGAACGACACAGTTATAACGCATTAAAAGTAGCAGAATACCTCCAAAGTCACCCAAAAGTTAAACAAGTAAATTATAATGGGTTGATCTCTCATCCGTTTCACAATCTTGCAAAAAAGCAAATGAATGACTTTGGTGGGATGATGAGTTTTGAGCTGGACACTGACCTTAATGGTACCTTGCAGTTTATCAATAGTCTTCAGTTTTGTACGCAAGCCCCAACTTTGGGAGATGTAGATACATTGGTATTGCATCCCGCCACAAGCTCACATCTCAATATTGATAAAAAAATAAGAGAACAAAATGGTATATCTGACAGTTTAGTTCGGCTTTCGGTTGGGATAGAAAGTGTAGAAGATATTATAACGGATTTAAATCAAGCATTAAATTTATTAACATGACAGCCATAGTATTTGGAGGAACAGGTTTAGTGGGAAGTCAAGTAATAGAAATACTTCTAAAAGACGATTATTATACGAAAGTCATTTCAATGGGTAGGACTTCATTGGGTATTCAACACAAAAAATTAAAAGAAAATATCATAAATTTTGATGAATTAAACAAAGTAAATATCGAAACGAATGTGGACCATGTTTTTTTATGTTTAGGAACCACGATGGCCAAAGCAGGTAGTAAAGCTAATTTCTATAAAATTGATTATACCTATACTGTTGAAGCTGCACGTTGGGCAAAAATGAATGGCGCAAAAAAAATAGGTATAGTTTCTGCCATTGGTGCATCAGTATCTTCTTGGATTTATTATTCAAAGGTGAAAGGAGAAACAGAAAGAGATTTAATTTCATTAGATTTTGAATCTACAATTATTATCCGACCATCACTATTGATTGGAGATAGAAAAGAATATAGGCGAGGAGAAATAATGGCAGAACGAATGAGTCAATATTTTGGCTTTTTGTACATAGGGCCAATGTCTAAATATAAACCGGTACGTGCTAAGAATGTGGCATTTAGATTAATAGAAAACACAAAAACAACTTCTAATAAAGTAGTTTTCATTGAATCACAAAATATTTAAATAAGAAAAAATATGAGTAAACCCGTAGTTAAAAAATCAATGATTGAGGTACAAATAGGATTAAATGAAGACAAAATCCCTCAAACAATTCATTGGCGATCGGAAGACAATCCAAATGGAAATGAATTTGCTGAATGTAAAGCTATGTCACTTTCTGTTTTTGACAAAGAATATAAAGATACTCTAAAAATAGATTTGTGGACTACAGATATGCAAGTGGTGGAGATGGACAGATTTATTTTTCAAACATTGAGATCTCTTGCTGATACGTACTTCAAAGCTACGAACAATCAACAACTCGCTAATGATATGCAGCTTTTTGTTGATTATTTTGGTAAACAGACAGGTATAATTGAAGAAAATAATGAATAAATAAAAAAAAAATAAACATATTACTTTTTTATTAAATATAATTTACTACTTTTGTCCTCAATTTGAGTGAGTAAGTAATCAATTTCTTTATTATTTAATAGTAAGTATATATGTCCAAAGAAGTTACGGAAAGGTTTGTTAAGTGTATTGAAGCGCTAAAAGAAAACAATCATATAAAATCAATACGTCAATTTGCAATGGCTGTAGAATATCATCCACAAAATATGAGTGATATCATGAGAGGAAAAAGAGATGCTACCGTAGAATTACTCAAAAACTGTATTGAAAACTATAACATGAGTCCTAATTATATATTTTTGGGCAATGGTGAAATGTTTTTGAAGAGTGATCACGAAAACGACAATAACGACGCCTATAAAACAGGTAATATAGTTTACGTACCTAGACCTGCATACGCGGGGTACGCAGACCAGTTTCATGATAATGTTTTTGTGAGTGACCTGGAAACATTTACATTACCTGAATACAAATTTCAACGAGGTAATTACCGTTGTTTTGATATTGAAGGGGACAGCATGGAACCTTCATTGTTTTCGAAAGAAAAGATTGTATGTTCACTCATTGATTCCAATAGTTATATTAATTCAATCAATAACAATCATGTTTATGTAGTGGTAACCAGCGGCGATGTTGTAGTCAAAAGGATTATGAATTTTATTCGTCAAAAAGGAACCATTCAGCTAATATCGGACAATGATTGCTACAAAGCATATGAGCTTCCAATAAATGAAGTAAAGGAAATGTGGAAAGTAGAGGTTAAAATTTCAGCCTTCAAATCTAATATTAAACCCACTATAAGTGATAATGATGTAAAAATTGACACTTTGCATGAAAAAATAGAAGATCAAACCAAAGATATACAAAAAATATACAAAGTTCTTGAAAAGTTAGCAAACCAAAATGTTTTTGCATAATTATATCGCATTTTAATTCCTATAAAGACCCATCTTTCGAATCCAAAGATATCTTTTATGAAAAAGATATCATCATATGTAGGTTTTTCCAAATAAATACTGATAAATCCCATTAAAATAAAAAAGTCGAAAGAATCACTCCCCTCGACTTTTTTATATGTAGATAATAATAAAACTTAGAAATTAATTTTCTTCAATTTTTGTTTTATATTGTCCTGCTTTTTCTAGGTCTCCCATTCTTGCATAGATTTCTCTTAATGCAATCATAGTATTTTTGTCTTTAGGGTCTATTGTTTCAGCTGTCTGGAAATATGGGAGAGCTTTTTTGAAATAACCATCCATTTCATCTTTAAGTACATTGTACTTATTAGTTCCCGCTGAAGAAAAATCATTACTCAATTCATTAAGCTTAGAAGTCATACCAGCTGCTTTGTTATAATAAAGTGCACCTAAACTGTAGGTAGCGTCAAAATTATTAGCATCTTTAGACAAAGCTTGGTTAAAATATGAAAATGCTTCGTCAAAATATTTGTCAGCTTCTGCAATATTACCTGCTTCTCTTTCTTTTTGATTGAGTTGGTCATAAACGTTACCCAATGTAGAATACACAGAAACATTATCTGGTTCTTTTGCTATTGCAGCTTTGAGCTTATCTGTCAATTCATTCAATTTTCCAGCCCTAAGATAATAATTGATTTCCGCAAACAATAAACCACTGTCATCAGGATTTAATTTTCTACCAGCTTCTAAATATTCGAGGGCTTTAGCTTCATTTTTATCAGAAGTCATAGTAAATAGTGCCTCATATACTAAGGTCTCCTTGCTTCCCATATTATACAATTTCGTAAAAATAGTCTCAGCATTGTCTAGCATCTCACCATAGTAGGCGGCCACACCAGTATAGAATAGATGATCTTTTAGTGCATTTTCATCAGTCAACCTCGAAGGTTTGTCATTTTCCTTAAGAAGAGAGAAAACCTCATAAGATGCATTTAAATTTTTAAATGCAGTAGGCCAATCTTGCTTCTGAAAGAAAACTATGCCTATATTGTTTGCATGATTTTCTGTTTGTTTCAAACCTTCTAAAGCATCTTGAGTTTGAGATTTTTTTATAGCTACAGACATCGCTTTTTTGAAAGCTTCCATTGCTTCTATACCTGCATTAACAGTGGCTATTTGGTAAGTACCTCCCATTTTGGAATCCAAATCATACTTGATCATTTCAGAAGAAGCGATTTCATTAAAAATTGAACCTTTAGTATTCCATGCATCTGCATCAGCTTGAGCTTCAGGCGTGTTGAATACATCATTAAGTAAAGTTAAGCCTTCATCTAGTGAGGCTTTATTTGCATTCGGGTCTAAGTAATACTTACCTAAGGTTTTGTTTACAGCCTTTAATTGCTTTTTGTATTCTTGAGCAGTTAAAGAGCCAAAGGAAAGCCCCAAAATCAAAATCAAAAATAAATTCTTCATTTCAAAATTTTAAAAATTAATAATAAATTAAGTACTAACTACAAAGTATTTTATAAAAACACTACTAACGGTTTACATTATTATTTTTGCCAGCAGGTATCTTCTTAAAAATACAATACACAGACGACAACAAAAACAATTAAAATGTTTAGAAAATGTTAAATTTTTTAAATTACTCTTCTTCTTCAACATTCTCCTCTCTACGGATAACGGCAACGTCTGCAATGGACTGTTTATCTTCTATACGAATAACCTTTACTCCTTGTGTTGCACGTCCCATTAAGCGAACATTGGAAATAGGTGTTCTAATGACAATACCATCACTTGTGGTAATCATCAAATCATCGAATTCACTTACCCACTTGATGGCCACTAATTTTCCTGTCTTTTCGGTGACATTAATTGTCTTCACTCCTTTACCACCTCTATTTGTGATACGGTAATCTTCTAATGGCGACCGTTTTCCATTTCCTTTTTCAGAAACCACAAAAATTGAGTAATCCATAAGTGTTGGATCTGCTGACAACATACCAATAACTTCATCTTTGTCGTGGGCTAAAGAAATTGCTTTCACACCAGCTGCACCTCTTCCCATGGGCCTAACTTTGGATTCATTAAATCTAATCGCTCTTCCTTCTCTATTAGCTAGTACTATTTCATTTTTCCCTGAACTTAATCTTGCTTCTAATAATTGATCTCCTTCATTGATTGTAATTGCATTGATACCATTGGTTCTTGGTCTCGAGAATGCCTCAACAATTGTTTTTTTAATCATACCTTTTTTGGTACAGAAAACAATATAATTATTATTGATAAATTCTTCATCATTTAGATTTTCTATCTTAATGTAGGCCCTAACTTTGTCGTCTTGAGGTATGCCTATGATATTTTGCAGGACTCTACCTTGAGAATTTTTACTAGCTTCGGGTATTTCGAAAGCTCTTAGCCAAAAACATCGCCCTTGTTCAGTGAAAAGCAATAAATAATTATGATTGCGAGCAATAAACATTTGTTCAACAAAATCGGCATCGCGAGTTTTGGCTCCTCGAGAACCACGTCCTCCCCTACTTTGCTGACGGAATTCATCAGTTTTTGTACGCTTGATATAACCTAAATGTGAAATGGTGATGACAACTTCTTCATTTGGAATAAGATCCTCTATACTAATTTCATCATCGGCATAAGAAATGTCAGTGCGTCGAACATCGCCGTACTTTTCATTGATTTCATCCAATTCTTGTTTGACAATGTCTCTTTGCAATTCTTCACTTGCCAATATACTTCTGTAATATTCTATTTTTTCAAGCACTTCATTATATTCAGCGCGAACTTTATCTATTTCAAGGCTTACTAACCTCTGAAGTCGCATCTCTAAAATCGCCTTTGCTTGGATCTCTGAAAGACTAAATGAAGACATTAAACCGTCCTTGGCTTCATCTACTGTCTTCGATTGTCTAATGATACGAATCACTTCGTCGATATTGTCCAATGCTATTAATAGACCTTCTAGGATATGGGCTCTTTCTAAAGCCTTCTCTAAATCGTATTGGGTTCTACGAACTATTACCTCAATTCTAAATTTGATGAATTCAGTGATGAGATCTTTTAAATTCAACATTTTAGGTCTTCCATTGACCAATGCAATATTGTTGACACCATAAGACGTCTGTAGCGGTGTATATTTATAAAGTTTGCTTAATACAACACTAGCCATTGCATCTTTTTTGACTTCCACTACTATACGTAAGCCTTTTCTATCAGATTCGTCTCTAATGTCGGAAATACCGTCAATTTTATCTTCATTGACTAGCTCTGCGATTTTGGCAACTAGATTTGCTTTATTTACTTGGTAAGGTATTTCTGTAATGATAATGATTTCTTTACCAGACTGAGCTGACTCTATTTCAGCTTTTCCTCTTACAACTATCTTTCCTCGTCCTGTATGAAAAGCCTCCTTGACACCTCCATAACCATAGATGGTTCCTCCAGTAGGAAAGTCAGGTGCTTTTACATACTCGATGAGTTCGTCTATTGTGATTTCAGGGTTGTCAATTGTAGCTTTTATTCCTGCTACCACTTCAGTCAAGTTATGTGGTAACATATTAGTGGCCATTCCAACTGCTATACCCGAAGCACCATTAATTAGTAGATTAGGTATTCTAGCTGGAAGAACTGTAGGTTCCTCTAAAGTGTCATCAAAATTCAATTTAAAATCAACAGTATTTTTGTTGATATCCGCCAACATTTCGTCACTGATTCGCGCCAAACGAGCTTCAGTATAACGCATGGCCGCTGGACTATCACCATCCATGGAACCAAAGTTACCCTGACCATCTACTAAAGGATATCTCAATGACCAATCTTGAGCCATACGCACCATGGCATCATAAACAGAACTATCTCCGTGTGGGTGGTATTTACCCAAAACCTCTCCTACAATTCTTGCAGATTTTTTGTGACCTCTACCATAAGAAAGTCCCAAATCTGACATTCCATACAAAACGCGTCTATGTACAGGTTTTAATCCATCTCTTACATCTGGCAATGCTCTTGAAACTATAACCGACATAGAATAATCTATATAGGATGATTTCATTTCATCTTCAATGTTAATAGGTACAATTCTTTGATTATCTGACATTTACAAATATTTATCTTTCATTTTTTAAATAACGTGCAAAGATACGCAAATTATTACAATAAAACTAATACGTAATATGAAAAAATAAGTGGTTTAGACATTTTTTATATATTTGTAAAACTCAATTGTGCAGATGTTGTTTATTTATCAAATTGCTTTAAAACTAAAACCAAATTATTTTAATTAGTCAAATATTTCTATTCTTTGCCGCGGTGCTAAAAGGGTGTTCCATTTTCGGCCACAAGCTACTTTTTGGGCTTAAAAAGTCTTTTGCATAAAGAAAATCTTTGGCTTTGTCTCACTTAGCTTTTCCACTTAATCAACCTTATAGAAATTAGTGATACATTTTATGAGATATCAATCCCATAAATTGAAATATACTTTCATCTTTGAGGCCTAAAACAATAATTGAAGTCCATTCTTTCGCATAATATTACAGTTGGCCTCCTAAAATTTTAACTTTACTACCCGCTACTATCGAAGTGTCTAACTCCATACCATTAAGGATCGCAATCTCTTTATGTTTTGAAGCAGGCATATTATTAGAGTTTAATACTTGCTGCAAAGTACTAGTAGAGTTGACGGTAATGATTTTTATAGTGGTAGCCTGTCTATTAAGCATGTTCGAATCAGTAAGCTGGCGGAAGCTTTTCATTGTGTTTTGAAACGCTATAAAATATGCATTGAAATCATTTTTTTCACTTAAACCATGCATTTTGTAGATGAGTCCGTTATATTGTATGAGATATGTCAAAACACGTAAAGTAGGTTGAGCTTGTCCTTGTCCTTGACTTTGCTCTGGCATCACTTCTGAAATCATAGCTATAGCTGGTAGGCCATTGACATTGATATTTGTGCTTTCCACCACTTGAAATTTATTTTTCTGTACAGCATTATTTTTTGCAGTGTTTAAGTCTGCTCCTTCAGCTAAGGTCAAAATCATCAAAGCTTTACCATCATCTGGTGCCATTTGTACTTGAACGGGGCTATTGGCTGTTTTCCATCCATTAGGAATGTCATATCGGAACTTCATTTCAGGATGATAAAAAACACTATTTTCTACAAAACCTTGACGTGGGTCTTCACCATGTACCATACCATCAATCAAATTGAGATAACTATCTCTATTTATCTGAAAAGAAGAAGGATTTTGATCTTTTTGTGCTTCAACAGCTAATCTTGCTACAGTTAAATGTCTTTCTCCTGGATCAGGGTGAGTGGACATAAAAGTAGGCATGCTATGACCGTCGCTCAATCTTTTTAAAGTATTAAAAAATCCTGCCATTTCACGGGCATCATATCCAATTTTTGTACTATATTCAACACCTAATTGATCAGACTCTCTCTCATGATCCCTTGAATAACTCATCAGCAATAAACCTAGTCCTTGCTGAGCCACATCTCCAAATTCCCTAAACTTTGGACTCGCTATCATGCCACCAATAAATGCTATTTGGGCCAAGGTCTGCCTTGTGGCTTGTCTAGCCGAATGTCGAGCAGTAATATGCCCAATTTCATGTCCTAAAACTCCCGCAAATTCTGCTTCATTATTGAAATGGGCCATGATGCCACGGGTAAAGTAAACATAACCACCGGGCACAGCAAATGCATTTACTACGGGACTATCCAATACCTTAAATTCGTAAGCTAGATTAGGTCTATGCGAAATAGTTGCCATGGATTTACCTTTCTCTTCTATAAAGGCTTGCATTTTAGAGTTTTCATATTTTCCAAACTGAGCCACAATGGAAGGATCATATTGTTTTCCCATAGAGATTTCCTGACTTTCCGACATAATTGAAAATTGTTTTTTGCCAGTTACAGGGTTTCGAGAACAAGATGACACCATAACGAGAACGAAAAATGATAAGAGATATAAATTGAATTTACTCATAGATTTAAATTAAAAATTAACCAATATTAAACTAAACGATGACGACATGCATTTTGTTTATGATTTTATTCAAAATGAAAATTATAAATTTATGCAGTCTTTACATTTATGAATTTAAGTTAAAACTATAA
>CAZBCV010000132.1:0-9223 GCA_964490495.1 uncultured Aureispira sp.
ATAGCCAATAGAGGAGAAATAGCTTGTAGAGTCATCAAAACCCTAAAAAAAATGGGGCTAAAAAGTGTGGCTGTATATTCAGAAGCAGATAAAAACGCATTACACGTTAAAATGGCAGATGAGGCTTTCCTCTTAGGGCCCGCTCCAAGTTCTGAATCATATCTTCGACAAGACAAAATCATAGATATTTGTATTAAAAATGGTGTCGATGCCATACATCCAGGCTATGGGTTTTTGAGTGAAAATTCAGCTTTTGCTTTAAAACTTCAAGAAAACAATATTAAACTCATAGGTCCATCAGCCTATTCGATGGACATTATGGGAGATAAGCTCAGTGCCAAAGATGCTGTGAAGGACTTTGGAATCCCTATGGTTCCAGGTACTGACTATGCCATAACTGATGTGAGTGAAGCTAGAAGTATTGCAGAAAAGATTGGATTTCCTGTGCTCATCAAAGCCTCAGCAGGTGGTGGAGGCAAAGGTATGAAGATGGTATATCACAGTGGAGAATTTGAAGAACAAATGCAACTAGCCATCAATGAAGCTGTCTCTGCGTTTGG
Organism: uncultured Aureispira sp.; assembly: GCA_964490495.1. Lineage (GTDB taxonomy): Bacteria > Bacteroidota > Bacteroidia > Chitinophagales > Saprospiraceae > OLB9. The sequence continues at coordinate 561 of CAZBCV010000132.1, forward strand.
AAATGGTGCAGTTTTTATCGAAAAATTTGTGACTTCCCCACGACATATTGAGATACAAATTTTGGCAGATAGTTTTGGAAATACAGTTTATCTTTTTGAAAGGGAGTGCTCTATCCAAAGAAGACACCAAAAAGTGATTGAAGAAGCTCCGTCAGCAGTTCTAACGCCTGAATTGCGACAAAAAATGGGCGAAGCAGCAGTACGTGTAGCAGAAGCCTGTCAATACGAGGGCGCGGGTACGGTTGAGTTTCTTGTGGATGACCAATTAAATTTTTATTTTTTGGAGATGAATACGCGCCTACAAGTAGAACATCCAGTGTCTGAAATCATCACAGGTCTGGACCTTGTGGAAGAGCAAATTAGAGTAGCTCGAGGCGAAAAATTGAGATACACTCAAGATGATCTATCTATCAATGGACATGCGATAGAGTTGCGTGTTTATGCTGAAGACCCATATGATAATTTTGTTCCTAGTATCAATACGCTCTTTAAATATAGGATGCCAGAAGGCGATGGCATCCGTGTGGACAATGGCTATGCAGAAGGAGATGAAGTTCCTATCTACTACGATCCTATGTTAGCTAAATTGGTAGTTCATGCGCCAAGCCGCCAAGCTGCTATTGACAAAATGCTACATGCCATTCAAAACTTTGAAGTAGAAGGAATCAGTACTACATTGGATTTTGGTAGTTTTGTAATGAAACATCCAGCTTTTACATCTGGAAATTTTGATACAAAATTTGTCAATTTATACTGGAATGAAGAAACCATAGGAGAAATAACGGCAGATGAGGCCCAAATAGCCGCGTGGTTGAGCCAAAATTTATTAAAAGAATATGATGCTGTTTTGAAAACGTAAAGGGTGTGCAATTAAAGGTGGGTTTATGTTTTCATGGAATAAACAACGTGAAGTTTTAATCCAATACCTAAATCCCCTAAAAATAAAAAGTTCCTTTATCTTGTTACGGATAAAGAAACTTTTTACTACCACTTAATATTACCTAAGCTCTTGTATTTTCAAATTTTCCTTTCGTTGCTGCATTAGAAAATGTCTTCTTTTTGAAAGGTTTTTTAAACTTTGAGTTTTGACCTCCATTGCCTTGAGGTTTTGTTGCAAAAACAGATATTTCTACTGGTTGAGCATCTAAAAATGGATGGGCCTCAACAACGGGTATTGTTTGTTGAATCAATTTTTGTATATCTTTTAGGTAGGCTCTTTCCTCACCATTACAAAAAGAAATAGCGTGACCTGAAAAACCTGCTCTACCAGATCTACCAATTCTATGAATATAAGTTTCTGGTATATTTGGTAATTCATAATTCACTACAAATTTTAACTGATCAATATCTATGCCTCTGGCAGCAATATCAGTAGCTACCAAAACCTTTATTTTACCATTTTTGAAATTGGCTAAAGCGTTTTGGCGTGCTGTTTGAGATTTATTTCCATGTATGGCCTCTGAACCAATATTATTTTGTTGCAACACTTTGACCAATTTGTTAGCGCCATGTTTTGTACGTGTAAACACCAATACTTCACTTGATATTTTTGACCTCAAAAGATGTACTAGTAAACTATTTTTATCATTTTGACCTACAAAATAGACTTCCTGAGAAATAGTTTCGGCGGTGGAAGATACAGGGGTCACCTCTACCCTTTCTGGATTTCTGAGCATGGAGTTAGCTAAATCCAAAATAGTATCAGGCATAGTCGCTGAAAAAAGTAATGTTTGTCTTTGACTCGGTAACAATTTAACAATCCTCTTTACATCGTGAATGAAGCCCATATCCAACATTCTATCAGCCTCATCTAACACAAAGTGAGACAAATCTGAGAGATGAATAAAACCTTGATTGACCAAATCCAATAATCTACCTGGTGTAGCCACTAAAATATCAATACCGTTTTTGATGGCCGCTACTTGTGTTCCTTGTTTTACACCACCAAAAACAACAGTGTATTTTATGGGTGTATATTTGGCATAAGAGCGAATACTATCGCCTATTTGAATAGCGAGCTCACGTGTTGGCGTCAGTATCAACGCTTTAATTTTCCTTTTACTATTGTTGTGATTTTTTGCCAAATCATTAATAATAGGCAAAGCAAACGCTGCTGTTTTTCCTGTACCTGTTTGAGCGCAAGCCAATAAATCTCTTCCTTTCATCAGAAAAGGTATAGCTTGGGCCTGAATGGGCGTAGGAATAGAGTACCCTTCTTCTGCAAGGGCTTTTTTGATAGGCTCTAAAAGGCCTAAATTTTCAAAATTCATATATTTAGTTTGTGCTCATATCATGCTTTTTTCATGTAAAATTTTCATAACTATAAAAACAAAACATAAAATCATATAAAACCAATCCTTATATCCTTTCGGATAATAACGTGATACTTCATTCTTTTAATTTTTAAAAGTCTTAAAATCTACGTTTTGTGTAAATTTAGTTGATTGATTTTTATCAATCCATAAGGTGAGCGATTATTATAAAAGCACAAAGTTACTATTTATTTTATATATTTTAAACATTTTTGATTTAAAATTTTTATACGCTATCTTATTTGTATTAATAGATTCTAAAAATATTGTAAGTATGCATATTTTCATTAATATTATTCATCACTAAAACACTTTTAATGTCGGTTAAATTATACAGTTGGGTTTTAAAAATAGGGCTATTGTGCGGACCTTTAGTTTTAATAAGTCAAACAACAGTTACAGATAATATTAATCATAACGGCATAAACCGAAACTTTAGGCTTTTTTTTCCTTCATCATATGAAACCTCCGAAGAACCCATGGCATTAGTTTTTAATTTCCATGGTTTTACATCGACGGCTATACAACAGGAACAATCCACAGAAATGAATATTATCGCCGAAAACAATAATTTTATTGCATGCTATCCCAATGGTGTCAATAGAGCCTGGAATGTTGGGTGGTCGTTTGGAAGTATGGCAGACGATGTGGACTTTATTTCTCAACTCATTGATGACTTATCAGAAAAATATCGAATCGACCAACGGCGTGTTTATGCATGTGGTATGTCCAATGGCGGATTTATGTCTTTTAGATTAGCTTGCGAATTGAGTCATAGAATTGCAGCCGTAGCTTCAGTGACAGGCAGTATGATTCCTCAAGCGATAGATCAATGCCAACCTAACAAAGCCGTTCCCATTTTGCAAATCCATGGCACACAGGATTTTGTAGTAAACTATAATGGATCAGGTATTGCTGCGCCCATCTCAGATGTCATAGACTTTTGGAAAATGAACAATAAATGTCCTGACTCTTCAGTAAATACAATGCTCCCAGATATAAATATGCAAGACAACACCACAACCGAAATTATTTCCTACGGTCCATGTGATAACCAAACTGAAGTAATACATTACAAAATCACAAATGGTGGACATACATGGCCAAAACTCAACGCTACTGGTGTAGGAACAAGCAGAGATTTTGAAGCTTCACAAGTGATTTGGGACTTTTTTGACAAGTACACACTCACTAATAATACGAACACAACGGATGAGAAAGTATTGGAAGTGGCGATCTATCCCAATCCATTTACGGAAAATATAAATGTAGATTTACTCAGCGACTCAAAGATAACTGTTCTGGATATTATGGGAAATGTGATACATACACAAAATCATAAAATGGGGTCTAACAATATGAGTACTTTGTCATGGCCTTCGGGTTTTTATACCCTATGTGTTCAACAAAATGAAGTTAAAAAATATATTAAAATCATAAAACCTTAACATATGGAACAATACGCTTTAGTGCTGAATTATGCGATTGTTTTTTTTCTTATCCTCATAACGATAGAATATATTGCTGAGTATTTTACGGGCCAAAAAGTCAATAGATATTTTGATACTGTGGCTAGTTTGAGTTCGGGCATCACCAATGTAGTAAAGGACGTTTTAGGCTTAACTGTCATCATCATAAGTTATACATGGCTCTATGAAAAATTATCATTATTTGAGGTGGAGTCAAAGGTTTTAGTTTTTGTTTTGGCCTTCATTGGTAAAGATTTTGCAGGATATTGGGTGCACAGATGGTCTCATGAGATCAATGTATTTTGGAACCGTCACATCATACATCATAGCAGCGAAGAATTTAACCTTTCTTGTGCTTTGAGGCAGTCGGTTTCTGAAATATTTGCCATCTTCACTTTTACATATATTCCCATGGCTATATTGGGCGTACCTCCCAATATATTAGCCATCGTAGCTCCTCTTCATCTTTTTGCTCAATTTTGGTATCATACCCGATTGATAGATAAAATGGGGTTTTTAGAACACATTTTAGTAACTCCTTCACATCATAGAGTCCACCATTCTATTAATCCGATATACATGGATAAAAACTATGCCCAAGTATTTATCATTTGGGACAAAATATTTGGAACTTTCCAAGAAGAGCTGAAAGAAGAACCTCCAGTATATGGTGTGACAAGAGCTGTAAAAACATGGAATGTATGGGCCATCAATTACCAACATTTGTGGCTGCTCATAAAAGACGCCTGGAGAACTTCATCGTGGTGGGATAAAGTTAGAATTTGGTTCATGCCTACGGGCTGGAGACCTGCTGATGTGGCGTTAAAATATCCTGTACCCTATACGGAAGACATCTATCAACGAGCTAAATATGACACAGAAGCTTCATTGTTTTTTAAAATTTGGGTAGGAATGCAATTAACCATCACTTTGGCGCTCATGCTTTACCTTTTCAATAATATTGGTCAAATTCCGTTCGAATGGATTATTTTTTACGGTGTTTTTCTTTTTGTTTCTGTTTTTGCCTACACCGCAGCCATGGATGGAAGTATTTGGAGTGTGGTGGGCGAAACTATTAAATCATGTATGGGATTATATGCCATTTTAATGTATTCAGGATGGTTTGGAATAGATGCGTTGATACCTCATGGAACAATGCTCGTAGGCGGATATATTGCTTTATCATTGACGGCTTCTTTATATTTTTATGGTTTTGACAATCCAAAGGAAATCGAATATAGAGACTTTGAGGTTTTGAGAAGTACAAGTGCTGAGAGCTAAGCCGATAGACGCTTATAAAACAAAATCGGTGTTAATTGTGTCTTTTTCAAAATATTTCGTCTAAAAAATTAAATATTAAATTATATTTGCGCTAGATATTTTAAACTCTTAAATCTAATCATAAACTTGTGGCATTGACCATCTAAAAAAACAAGATTTAAGAAATATTTGATTTAGATTCAAAATATTAAATTAATAGATATGAAACACTTCTTTACAATTACCATCATTCTTCTTTTTACAATAGGAATACAACAAAGTGGCCAAAGTCAATGGATATTTGGAGGCGGACTCAAATTTAATTCCAACGATGAATTCAAAGCCTTGGCACCTCACATAAAAGTAGGTAAAGACATTTCAGAAAAATTTGATATTAATGTGGACATCGGATATTATTTATCCAAAAAAGCCGAATTGACGTTAGATTTGGACTTACACTATCGTTTATTCAATATTGCTGACAAAGTTTTGATTAATCCAACAGCCGGTATCAATTTTGTAAAAACTGTCAACTTCACTAATTCACTTTCTTTGGGGGCTTCTGTGAGGGTATTAACAGATAGATACAATTATTATGTAGAACCCAAATATATACTCAATGGCGAACAGTGGGTTTTTGGAGTAGGTGTCTTTTTTTAGAACATAACTCAATTAAACCTTAGCTAATAATGGCTATGGAGCCAATCTTTTGATATCCCATTGGTCTTCAATTAACGAATACCAAATCCTATCGTGTAAGCGGCTTCTTCGCCCTTGCCAAAATTCAATATCCGTAGGAGCGATTCGATATCCACCCCAAAAATCCGGCAAAGGAATTGTAGGAGTGTTTTCAAACTTTTCTGTAAAATCTTCAAAACGTTTTTCAATATATTCCCTATTGGGTATCACATCACTTTGTGGTGAGGCCCAAGCCCCGATTTGGCTCAATCGAGGCCTAGAATGAAAATATACTTCAGCTTTATCCCGTGGCAATTTAGATATGTATCCCGTTATTCGCACTTGTCGCTCCAGTTCTGCCCAAAGAAAACACATACTGGCCATAGGCGAATCGTCAATATCTTTGGCTTTTGCACTGCTATAATTCGTATAAAACTCAAAACACCCTTGTTCTATCCCTTTCAACAATACGATGCGTGCTGAAGGAATACCCGACTCTCCAACGGTGGCCAAGGTAAATGCATTGGGCTCCAGCACACCAGAATCTTGAGCTTCTTTGAACCAATGAGTGAACTGAACTAATGGATCAGAAGCAACATTTTTTTCATCTAGCTCGTGTTTTTTATAATCTTGTCTTAAGGATGCAAAATCAGTCATACTATTGATTTTAAGTTGAATAAATTCTCAACAATTAAAAGAAAAAACTGATGTACATTGTTTAAAAAAATGAATTAAATTTTAAAAACTCATCAGCAATGAAAGCATTTGCTTTTGTGCCTCTACCCTACCCATTTTGGCTTCCGCATTGACATATCTTTTATTAAATTTTGAACTGTAAACGCTTAACGAGCCATCATCTATGGGCTTTTCATTTTGAAGCACAACAGTATATCTCTTTTGGACGAGTTTTTCAAAATCCTGCTTGCGGTTAACGATAAAAAATTCACTATTGTTGATCTCAGGATTAATGTAAATATCGGAGCACGAACGGTTAGAGGACGAAGAATAATCGTTCTGTTTGACGTAAGATAGAATGCTAAATGAAGCAGGCTCAATTTTTTTCTTGAACCAACCAGATTTGACAAGTTGAACAGGTTCATTTTTATTGTTGTGAACTGCAATAATGAAGTTATAATTTTTCATCTCATTCCAAATAGCCTCAGCCAAATTTGTCACAATTTTAATGACTTCTTCATCTACCTCTCCGTTTCCTTTGACTATTGATATCGTTTTTATCAATACATTCTCATCATCGGTATAGATTCTATTGGGGTCAATCTGAAAAGTACTACCCTTATATTTAAACGTGATATTTCTGTTTTTTGTACCATCAAAACTGTGAATGAGGGTTATCAATTTGCCACCCACTTCTGGCAATAGTTGTTCTGTAGCAGTCAAAGCAGCCACTTCATTTTCGTGCACATGAACAAAAATTTGACCCAAAGAAAAGGGATTTTGAATTTTTATAATCACACTATCTTCACCCATCATGACTTTTTTGTATTGTATGAGGTCAGCTTGCGCCCCTAATGAAAGGGATGAAATAAAAAATAGAAAAAATATTTTGTAAAACATACTCAAAAAATTTAAAATGATTATTTGACTTTATTGGGATTGTCTTTCACAAAACTGGCCCAACCACTGTGCCTTTTCTGTCCAGCCGAGAAACCTCGTGATTGATTAAAATGTGTAACAGCTACAGCCAAAGCATCTGTGGCGTCCAGATGTTGTGAAGTAATTTTTATTTTTAATATCGACTCCAGCATAGCCGCAACTTGCTCTTTGGAGGCATTGCCATTGCCTGTGATAGATTGTTTAATTTTTTTTGGTGCGTATTCCTCTATTTCCAAACCCATGGTCATGGCCGCTGCCATAGATACACCTTGAGCTCGGCCTAATTTGAGCATAGATTGCACATTTTTCCCATAAAAAGGGGCTTCTATGGCCAACTGTTTTGGTAGATAAGTCTCAATAATCTCTTGAAGTTGTAGGAATATTTCTTTTAATTTTTCATGATGGCTTTCATATTTTTCCAATCGGAATACACCAAAATTTAAGACCCGCAAATCTTTTCCATCCACCTCTATTACGGCATACCCTAAAATATTAGTTCCAGGGTCCACACCCAATATTTTGAAACTAGCAATACTACTTTTTGTGTTTATAGCCATAAACTTAACCTTGATTTTCACGCAAAGATGTATAATAATTTTTTATTATCTGTTATTTTTTCTGAAAATATTTATAAAATGAATAAAATGGGTTAAAAACTAGACTTTCTAAGATTAATATTCTTTGTGTCCATCAGAAGTTATTTTTTATGGTCTGCACTTACCAAAATATATTTTTGCAATCAAAAAATTAAAATTTTGGATCATCGACATATTAGCAGATCCCGGACATAGAAAGATGTCACCGATAAATAGTGAATGAAATTAGATCGTCCATTGGACAAATGAAACTCAAAATAAATAATTTGAAAAATAGTATGAAACCTATTACGCAATGCAAGATTCTATATAATTTTGTGACTGTATAACAACCTTCATGGGGCAAAACTAAAAAAATACTTGTCACAATTAAACCAAACTATCTACTAATGAGTTACCCTCAATGTTATGAGGGTTTTGCTACCACCCCGCCCTATGGGTTATCAGCATCACAAAACAAAGTAAACATCGACAATGGTATAGCCCCCATGTATAACAAAAATTGATAAAAAAATGGAACAAATAAAACAAGCAATGCGGCAAATGATTCATGTTTCGGAAGGTGAACTCAATCACTTCTTAAGCGGAGCCATTACTAAAACTTTTAAGCGGCAAGAAATATTGAGCAAGCCCCATTTCATTCCCAATGAAATATTTTTTATAAACAAAGGAATTATCAGAGTTTTAATAACCGACAATGAAGGTAACGAACACACTATACATTTTGCATTAGA
>CAZBCV010000133.1:0-9129 GCA_964490495.1 uncultured Aureispira sp.
TTTTCTAGAGCCACTACATTGAGCTCTCTTTCTTTGATTTCTACTTTTTGGTCAGCTTTCCATGTTTCAAATTCAGATTTCAGTTTTGAAAAATTATCTCTGGCCTCTTGAATCTTTTTTTGTTTAATTTGTTCATTATTTTGCTCAGCTTTAGAGACAATTTTTTCAGCTTTATTTTCAGCTTCATCTAATTTTCTCTTTGCTGTCAACTCTGCTTCTTTCAGCGTTAGGTCTGCTTTATTATTTGCCTCTTTGACTTTACTGCTGAATAATGTTTGGGTGAGAAAGTATCCTGCTCCTCCACCCGCTAACAATCCTATGATTATTGCGACTATAGTACTCATGTATTTATATATTTAATAATGTGATAAAAATGTAAAAAGGGTCACAAGCTAATGAGTTAAGAATGTAAACCCCTATTTTTTTAACATTATAAACAAACAATACAATAATTTATATACTTTCAAAACGGATGGAAGGCCGCTGTTAATTTGGTGTTTATTTTATGACAAAACATCTAAAATCTTAGATATTTTTTCTTTTACTCCAACAATCTCTAAAGAGGGATTGGACATATTTTCAAATTCTAAACTTAAAAGAGTCATGAGGACATGGTCCACTAGATCTCTTGTTGGGTATAGCTTTTGAAAACTTTTAATTTTATCGTTGAGTTTCGCTTCTAAATTCTTTAATTGAGAGGCTTCTTCTTGGGTCACTTTTAAGGGAAAAACTCTCCCCACCAATGTCACACTGACAGATATGAGATGTTCTTCTTTCATGACTTATTTTCTAAAATTTTTAAACAACCATTTAACTCTAATTCTATTTCATTAAGCCTTTCTATGACTTCATTTTGGGTCAAACTTCCAAATCGACTTTCATCTTTTATTATAGTGTCATTGATTATTTCTCTGTCACTTTGAGACTGGTCTTTTTGTTGTTCTATAAATATTGTATTAGTTTTTGTTGACAATGTTCCGACATCTACTTTTAGCTGTCTATTTATATTTTCTAATTCTTCAATTTTTTTGTTCAATTGGGTATTTTCTTCTTTTAGAAGTATCACTTTATTTATTATGGTATCTAAATCAAGTATCAACTCTTGCATCAGAAATTTTTTACCCTGTTATTTTTATTTTCTTACTACTGCTGACAATTGTTTTTCGAAATTGTCAGTCAATTTATTCATGACATGATCTATTTCTTTGTCATTCAGTGTTTTGTCTATATTTTCAAAAATAAATGAAACCGCATAGGATTTTTTGTTTTGTCCCAATTGATTTTCATTTTCATAAACATCAAATAAACCCATTTGTTTCAAAATCCTTTTATCGGTGGCTTTTGCTGTTGATTCTATCTGACTGAAAGTAATGTTTTTGTCCACTATGAGTGCTAAATCCCTTCTCATTGTGGGATATTTACTTATTTCTTGCGCCAGAAATCTTACTTTAGACACGGCCTTCATCACTTTCTCAAAAGCTAATTGTGCATAGAGCACTTTAACTTTTACGCCCATAGACTTACATATTTCAGGGTGTGCCTCACCTACTACACCCAAAAGTTGGCCATTTGATCGAAGTTCTAAGCCGAAACTCATTTTGTGTTTATTCTCAAATATTTCTTCTTCTACATTTTTTATACCCACAGCATTGAGAGTCGATAGAGCTGTTCTTTTTATATCATAAAATGATTTTTCTTTCTTAGAATCTACCAACCAGGATTCATTGAATTTTTTGCCGGATGAAAATATTGAAATATATTCGTCCTCTTGAAATTTATCTCCAGGGTTGAGATAGGTTTTTCCAAATTCAAAGAGCTGTAATTGATTTTGTTGCCTATTGAGATTGTGTGCCACAGATATCAATCCACTCACCAGCATATCTGGCCGCATGATATCTAAATGTACATTGGATGTATTATTGATATAAACAAATTGAAGTGGGTCAATGCCTTCAATATTTTTATAGTATCTTGATTCTACAAGAGACAATCCCATCATTTCATTAAAGCCATTAGCCACAAGATGATTGGCCATCAATTCCTTGATGGCATACTTTTCTGGTTTTTCAGAGTGAGAGATGGTGCTTGAAATTTTACCCGTGATGGGCACACGATTGAGACCATAAATCCTGACTATTTCTTCAATCAAATCTATTTCTCTTGTGACATCAACTTTATTGGTAGGTACTTCAACTATTATGCTTTCTTTATCAATAGGTGTCACATTCATGTTCATAGATTGCAGTATATCATGAATGTCTTGAACGGGTATTTCTGTGCCTATAAGTTTATTGACATTGTTGTAATATAGCCTAACAGATTTTGGGGCAATTTCTATGGGATATACATCCACCCATCTATCACTAATACGGGCTCCTGCCAAATCTCGAATCAGTGCCGCTGCTCTTTTTAATGCGGTTATCGCTATATTGGGGTCAGCGCCTTTTTCAAATATTTTGGCTGCGTCCGTCCTTAGATTGTGTCTTGTACTCGTTCTGCGTATGCAAGTCGCATCAAAAAATGCAGATTCTAGGAAAATATTTTTTGTTTCATTCGATACTCCACTGTGAAGACCTCCATATACTCCTGCCATACAAAGAGGTTGGCTATCAGCATCACAGATTATTAAATCCTCTTCGTGAAGCTTTCTTTCTACTCCATCAAGTGTAATTAACGAAGTGTTTTTGGCAAGGTTTTTAACAATGATTTTTCTACCTGATATTTTATCGGCATCGAAAGCGTGGAGCGGTTGTCCATATTCGTGCAAGATGTAATTGGTAATATCGACTATATTGTTAATGGGTTTGACATCTATGGCTTTCAGTAAATTTTTTATCCAGTCTGGAGACTCCTTTACTGATACATTGGTCAAAACTATGCCTGCATATCTTTTGCAATCATTTTGATTTTCTACCTCAACATCAATATTTTTATCTGATTTTTCGGTAACAAAACCACTTACTTCTGGCTCTATGATAGTCTTACTGTAGCCTTTATTGACCTTAAGATAAGCTAATAAATCTCGAGCAACACCTAAATGAGAGGTGGCATCTGATCTATTGGGCGTCAATCCTATTTCTAGAACATTATCGTCTTCTAGATTAAAAAGTTTAGCCGCTGCTTCGCCAATGGGTGTCTCTTCGGGAAGTACCATGATACCTTCGTGGCTTTGGCCCAAACCCAATTCGTCTTCAGCACAAATCATACCTTGTGATTCTACACCCCTAATTTTTCCTTTTTTGATGACAAGCTCTTTGTCTTCTATATATAATTTAGTACCTATCGTAGCAACTAACACTTTTTGACCTGTGGCTACATTGGGCGCACCACACACTATTTGCAAAGGGGATTCACTTCCTATATTTACTGTGGTCACTGATAGTTTGTCAGCGTCGGGATGTTTTTCGCATGTAAGTACGTGCCCGACAACTACGCCTTTCAGTCCCCCTTTGATAGACTCTACTTGTTCAATGCCCTCGCATTCCAATCCAATAAGGGTGAGCATATCTCCAATTTCTTCCGCAGTGTAGGGTAATTCTAAATATCTTTTAAGCCATTTTAATGACAACTTCATACTTGCTCCTCTTTATATATCTGCACCAATCATCATATTCAACTGAAAATTGGAAGAATTTTATGTTTTAAAAGCGCAAAATTAACAAAAAAGATGAATTAGAAGGATATTTGGAGGTTTATAATTAAATAAATTTAGTGGATTTTAGAAATAACTAACTTTTAAAAAATTCTTTTTTGAGGAAATTCTCCATTTGGTCTATTGCATAGGTGGTAGAAAGACTTTCCTTTTTGAGTTGGTCCAATATATTATTGTAAAATCCTTGATAATGTGAATTTTCCCTCAACAGTTGATGTATGGCTGTGTTGACTTGTTTTTCGAACCACATAATGTCTTGATTTTTTCTTCGAGGGATATAAAGTTTTTTTTCAATTAAGAGATGAACAAAATCTTGTATGGATTGGAGTACGTCTGACATTCCGTTACCTTCGAGAGCGGATACTTTCATGACGGGAGTAGTCCATGAAGGTATTTCGTGATGAAAAAGACTGAGGGCTTGAGAATAGTAGGTTTGAGTTTGCTGAGCTAACGATATTTGGATTCCATCAGCTTTGGTTATCACAAAAATATCTCCACTTTCTACTATGCCTCGTTTTATTCCCTGTATTTCATCACCTGCTCCGGGCTGCAAAAGCAATAAAGTAGCGTCAACTATATCTTTTATTTCGGTTTCTGATTGTCCTACGCCTACGGTTTCGATTATTATAAAATTATAACCTGCTGCTTCGCACAACTTAATAACATCTTTTGTGTAGGGCGCTATTCCGCCTAGAATATTGTTAGAAGCCGAAGGTCTTATGTAGGCTTTGGGGTGAGTGGACAACATAGGCATTCGGGTTTTGTCTCCCAAAATACTCCCTTGCGTAACTCTTGAACTTGGGTCAATGGTGAGAATTGCGGGTTTGTAGCCTTCTTGAATCAATAACATGCCAAAACTTTCTATAAAAGTGCTTTTGCCTACACCTGGCGTACCTGTAATACCTAGTCTAATGGTTTTTTGAGTAGAAGAAATGAGAGTTTCTTCCAATGCTTTTAAGGCCAAATGTCTTTTGTTTGGAAGTGAGCTTTCAATCAAAGTAATACATTCACTTAAAACAAATCTATTGCCGTCTCTCAGTCCAGAGATGTAATAGTCTAAACTTTTGTCACTTTTTTTCTTAATATTAAAAAGCTTATTGAACCCCTTATCTTTTATCAGCTGTTTGTCCATGATATGCAGACTATAAAAACATAAAGCAAAATCTATCCATAATTGTTTTTATTTGGGCCATTTACTTTACAAAATATAGAACTCTATTCCATTAACTCTCTCAAATTCATTATCTTTGCGGCTCAAATCCAAATTATTTATTGTATTTAAATTTTTAGATCATAACTCATTTGAGTAAAATTTTGAAGTAATCGTCATTTATGAACAAAAAGAAAATAGAAATATTGGCTCCAGCCAAAAACCTTGTTCAAGGTATTGCGGCTATCAATGCAGGTGCTGATGCAGTATATATTGGTGCGCCCATGTATGGTGCGCGGACAAATGCTACCAATTCGATAGCTGATATTAGTGAAATGGTGCGATATGCCCATCTTTTTAATGCACAAGTTTTTGTAGTGGTCAATACTATCCTTTACAATGAAGAACTCGAGGATTGTCGAAAACTCATTTGGCGACTTTATGAAATAGGTGTGGACGCCCTCATCATTCAAGATATGGGGATTTTAGAAATGAAACTCCCACCCATAGTTTTACATGCTAGCACACAGGCCAACAATAGAGACCCCAAACATGTAAAATTTCTGCATGATGCGGGCATTCATAGGGTCGTATTGGCTAGAGAGCTTAATTTAGACCAGATCAAAGAAATAAGTGAGGCTACTGATGTAGAATTGGAATTTTTTGTGTCAGGGGCACTTTGTGTTTCTTTTAGTGGCAACTGTTACATGAGCGTGGCGAATGGAGAAAGGTCGGCCAATAGAGGTTCTTGTGCTCAGAATTGTCGCTTACCCTACGACTTAGTGGATGGCAATGGAACTGTTCTTAAACAAAGTAGTCATTTGCTTTCCATAAAAGATTTGGATCTGTCGGACCAATTGCCCAATCTCATCGAAGCAGGAATAACTTCTTTTAAAATTGAGGGACGCCTCAAAGATATTGTATATGTCAAAAATAATGTATCATATCTTCGTCAAAGGCTAGATGCTTTCTTGGAAAAGAATGTGGATAAATATCAAAAAGCTTCGTCAGGCAAAACATTTTACAATTTTGCGCCTAAAATGGATAGATCTTTCAATAGAGGTTACACCGATTATTTTGTCAATAAGCGCAAAGAGAAAATAGGCAGTTGGGAGACTCCCAAGTCGCAAGGGCAATACATAGGTAAAGTCATTGACATAAAGGCCAACGGTTACGTGATAGAAAATCATGATACACTGAATCAAGGCGATGGTTTGTTTTTCATTAATGCTCATGGCGAAGCAGATGGCGCTCAGATCAATATTATAGTCAATGATATCGTGGTGCTCAATGCGGAAAAGCCTTTAGAAATGGGTATTGAAATTTATAGAAACTCCGATGCAGAATTTATTAAATTGGTAGAACAAGAAAAGAGTGCAATCAGAAAAATAAGCATTCAATTGGTATTTTCCGAAACAGCGGAGGGTTTTCTATTGTGGGCCAAAGATGAAGATGGATATGAAGTGACTGAGAAGATAAATTTTGAAAAGATTCCCGCTAAAACGCCCGAAATGGCTATAAATGGTATCACCACCAACTTGTCCAAAACGGGCAACACAGTATTTGTGGTGAATGATATCCAGGTACAACTGTCACAACCCTATTTTTTGCCGGCTGCTACTATTAATGATTTGCGCAGAAAAGTTCTTGATCAGCTGACCGAAACACGTATCAACAAGTACCAAAGAAAGGAACATACAATAGAAAAGACCCAACATCCTTACCCTGTACAAGAGTTAGACTTTACTTATAATGTATCCAACCAATTGGCCAGAAATTTTTATCAGCGGCATGGTGTTACTGAAATTGAAAAAGCCTTTGAACTCCAATGGGATCCTGGAAAATCGCGCGTCATGACCACAAAATATTGTGTTAAATATGAATTAGGGAAGTGTGCCAGATTTCAGCGTGCCACAATGGGTGAAAAAGTAGTCGAACCGCTTACGCTCCGTCAAGGCGACCTACAGTACAAACTCAAATTCAACTGCAAACCTTGCGAGATGGAAATATGGGAGAAAGATGCAGTTTTAGTATTCATAGATGAAGATGAACAAATGGCAATGTAGGTATAGCTGAAGGGGATGGAAAATGAAGTTTGTTTTTTTTAGTAAATAAATGATTTAATTCGTAAAAAGAGCAAGAGCTAAGAGGATAAAATTATAGCAACTGATTGTATATAGTAAAAATTCTATGATTTATTAATTGAATTACTATAATATGCTAAAGGTTTAATTGTATTAATTTTGTGTTTTAATTTTTTTATAGAATGGATAATAAGCTTTCAATACTGATAGTTGATGACCACCAAATAGTATTCAGTGGTATTCAACTCATTTTTCATGCCAATAATATGGAATTCGAATTGGAAAACTGTAAAAATGGTGATGAATGTTACGATAAAGTAAAAACAAAAAAATACGAATTGATCATCATGGATGTCAATCTACCAGATACTGATACTTTTCAACTAATAAGTTTGATATTAAATTTGAACCTCGATCAGAAAATTTTAATCTTTAGCATGAGCGCTGAAGACATGTATGCCAAACGTTTTTTGAAATTAGGTGCTTTGGGTTATTTGAGCAAACAAGAAAGTAATGATGAGTTTGTTATCGCAGTGAATACGGTCTTTAAAGGTGAGCAATATCTCTCAAAAAATATGGTAAAAGCTATGACCAATGATGCTATACGTGGCCATATTGGCAATATTTTTGAAAAACTTTCTCCACGAGAGTTTGAAATTATGACTTTTTTTCTCAATGGTCATGGAAGTAAGGAGATATCAAATATGACAAATCTTCATTCATCTACCATAGGAACTTACAAGTTCAAAATATTTGAAAAGCTTAGAATTAAAAATATACTTGAATTACAAGAGCTGGCTCAAGCAAATGGTCTTAATGGATAGCTAATATTGTCATCAAAGAGTATTAAATATATTAGGGCATTAGTGTATATAGTTTATTCAAGGGCTAAAGAAGAAAAATTGGAAAGGAAACAAGCTAAATTAAGTTATTAAAACTATGTGATTTACGAAATAGATTTTAAATGAACTTCAGTTTGGTACTCATTCATTTTTAAATTATGAATTGAAATTATGGAAGTATTTTACCGTATATTGTTTAGTTAAATTACTATGTTGTATTACATAATTTTACTATGTTAACCCGTTGTGCGATTAAAGTAAGGCATATTTAATGTGGTTTAATTGTTTTTCATTAGAGTGGTTTATAAACTGTAGTACAGTGAAGGCTGTTATTTTGCTCCATATTCTTGTGCAATATCCCTGGAAAGATTTTGCATAATTTCTTTTAATTTGAAATTGGTCAGTAAGTTGAGAGAATTGAGTTTCAATACGTTTTCTGCTTTTAGAAAACACATAGGGATATTTAGTAAAATCTGATTGATTTCTCCTTTTAGGGGTTACAAGATTTATTTTGGCTGTATGAAATAAGTCTATTTTACAATCGCTAGAAAGGTAGCCTTTATCACCTAACAAGGTACAATTATTAAGACAGGATTGCTTGGCGTCATTTAGGTAATGTATATCGTGTACACTGGCTTTTGTAATATCTATAGATTTATAAACACCTTTTAATGAGGTAATTAGATGTAATTTGTAGCCATAGAAATATTTTTTGGTAATTGCCGAATATCCTTTGTAAGGACTTGAATCAAAATGTTTTCTCAATACTTGACAACGCCCCGCTATTGCTATATTACAAACAGGAAGAGGCATTGAATCAACGATAAAAACATCCTCTCCCTCGTTGAGTATATCAGAGATTATTGAGCTCAATTTATTATGATAGGCAATTAAATTTCGACGCCGTCTATTGAAATTGCTGCAATCTATGATGTTGGGAAAATCTGAAATATTGGATTTGATTTTACCCCAAAAATAATTTTCTGAATCAATACTCATAGCTTCGCAACACAAAGAGAGTGCAATAATTTCGCAATTATTCATTTTGGGTTTTCGAGGGTAAAATTTAAAATTTCCATCGCTGTTGATAAAATCTTTTATGTTTATAGTGATTAATTGATAAAATTTATTGAAATTTGCCTTTATGTTGTGCATGTGTATTTTGTTGTTTTGAAGCCTAAAGATACAACAATTAATTGCATTGCAGTTAATTATGCACAACATATTTTTATATATTTTAATAATTTTAGTCTTTTTTTAATCGCACAACGGGTTTGAATAATTGTAATTTTACTCATTTGTGCTTTCAAAAATCTACTATTTCATATAAATGAGTTCATTGCAGTTGTCTTGCTTAAATATTTTTTCTGCTGTACTTCTTAGGTCTTCTGGAGTCAAACT
>CAZBCV010000134.1:0-9024 GCA_964490495.1 uncultured Aureispira sp.
CAACCAAAGTATGAATTTAAAAGGACAAATGAACTACACTTTGACTTTATAAGTGTAGGGAAGAAAGGAGAAATCCATAAAAGAGTTACCTTTATTGAGTTGCAATATGGTTTTTTCAATATGGGACTTGGCGATCTAAATCCTGAAACAGCTGAAGTAGATTACTTTTCGGTTAGTGATAACGGCGATAGAAATACCGTACTTGCTACCGTTTCAGAAATTATTGAATCATTTTTTGAGTTATACCCTTCTTATACAATCTATTTCAAGGGGACATCAAATTCAAGAACACGACTTTATCAAATGGCAATAAACCACTTTTATGATGAACTTTCAGAAAGATTCCACATACTTGGGGAACTTGATGATAAAATGACACGTTTCAAAAGGAATACCAATTATAAATCATTTCTAATACTTAAGAAGTAATAAAATATGAATGTTAAAGAAGTAAAAAATAAGGTAAAACTTAAGACAAATACATCAAAAATAAAATTCCCTCAAGTCAAAATTGATGGGTTTCAAGATGCTATTAAAAATACTGACATGCTGAAAGTGGTTGAACAAATTAAAAGGGAGAAAATCACGAAGCCATAACAAGTGCTTTGACGACAGTTTTGGCTATCGCCAAAAACCGACGCAAAGCACAGCCGTTGTTAGTATTTGAAGTAAATATCTCAAACTTTTTGTAGCTTTATATTTTTAGTATCAGAAAACACAATACACCTCTACATAAACATTCAACTCAAAAAAATCATATAAAAACAAAGGGCGTCAAAATGCAAAAGCGTATTTTGATGCCCTTTATTGTACAACCAACAGGCTTAATTGATTATGGAATCTAATTGAGTAATAGCTTATTTTACTCTTTGCCAAGTTTGCGTACGGCCTAATAATGCAATACCCATGTATCCGCGAACATTAAGTTTATCTTTGCCATCAAGTTCAAATTTGCAACTATAAGTTTTACCAGTTTTTGGATCCAATATAGTACCATCATCCCACACATTTCCTGACTTTTCCATGCCCCAAACCACTTCCATGCCGACGATTTTTTTCCCTTTCTTATCACCACTACACTTATCGCATACGGAAGTGGTAGCATTAGCGAGAAGTTTGATAACCTTGCCATAAAGTTTACCATTTTTTTCATAAATTTCTATGTGAGATTTTTCACTACCATCTTCATCGTCGATAGTTTTCCAAACACCCACTGGACTTTGACCGAATGCAAAAGTACCCAAAACTAAAAAAGTTAATACTAAAAGATTTTTCAGTGTCATATTTAATAAATTTTTATTGACATAAAAACGAAGTAAAATCAAAAATGTTTCTAAAAGCGCCCTTTGTCAAAGCAAATCAAGATTTCTTGGATGCCACAAAACATTCTCAAAGTTTATTATTTTGTTTTCTGTTATTTCTATTCCTTCTGCCTCCAACCTTTCTTGCATAAGAGTGGGAGAGCTAAAATGATTTCTGCCAGATAGTTCACCTTTTCTGTTGACCACCCTATGCGCTGGAATGAAATGGTCTTGACTGTGGCAATGATTGAGGGCCCAACCCACCATTCTAGCTGAACCTAAACCTAAAAAATCAGCTATGTAACCATAAGTAGTCACTTTACCCTTGGGTATCATGCTCGTGACATCGTAAACGTTTTGAAAAAAATGATTTTTGGGTGGGCTTAAAGAATCCATAAAACTATGCTATTATGAAAATATTGAAACATTATAAAGGAAAAATGGATTAAAATAAACTAAAGATAAACATTAAGGTTTAATTCTAATAATTCTATAAAATTGGAAAAGAGTAAATATTTGCTCAAAAAGTATTGGGGATTTGATGATTTTCGGCCACCACAAGACGAAATTATTGAAAATGTTCTCAATAAAAAAGATACTATCGCCCTGCTACCCACAGGCGGAGGTAAATCTATTTGTTTCCAGATACCTGCCCTTATTTTTGAAGGAAAGACTTTAGTGATATCTCCACTGATTGCCTTAATGCAAGACCAAGTAGATAATTTGTTTTCTAGAGGAATAATGGCAAAAACACTCAACTCCAATCTACACTATAAGGAAATAGATGCCATCTTGGACAACTTTGTTTATGGAGATCTCAAAATACTTTATATCTCGCCGGAAAGAATAAGTTCAGAGATGTTTATGACAAGAATAGCTAAAGCGCCTATAGATCTTATAGCTGTGGATGAAGCACATTGTATTTCTCAATGGGGTTATGATTTTCGCCCAGCCTATTTCAATATACCTTTACTCAAACAGATACATCCCAAAGCTACTGTAATGGCATTAACGGCTACAGCGACATCAGCAGTCATTGAAGACGTCGCTTTGAGATTGGAATTGAAATCACCCAAAATTTTTAAAAAGAGTTTTGCAAGAACAAATCTTTCTCTTACAGTCATGCATACCGACAATAAAAAGGCAGAACTCTTACAAATATTAAATAAAGTTAAAGGATGCACAATTATATATGTACGCAATAGAAGACAGACCATTGAGGTAGCTGAGTGGCTCAATCACTACGATATTTTATGTACATCTTACCATGGAGGCATGGATAAATCAGCAAGGGATAAAAATCAACAAGTATGGATGTCGAATCAGGTGAGAATAATGGTTTCCACTAATGCTTTTGGTATGGGCATAGACAAACCCGATGTGAGGCTAGTTATTCATTTGGACGTAGCCCCAAGTCTCGAAGAATATTTTCAAGAAGCGGGGCGAGCGGGTAGAGATGGTAAAGAATCTTATGCTGTCACCCTCATCAACGACAAAGATATAGTGGCCGCAGAAGACAATCTTAAAGATAGCTTTCCATCTTTAGAAATAATAGCTGGCACCTACGACAGACTTTGTAGATATTTTAGAGTGGCCTATGGATCTGGAGTGATGGAAACTTACGACTTTGATTTTTTAGAGTTTGCACATCATATAGATATTTCTGCTAAAAAACTATACCATATTCTTGATATATTGGAAAAAGAAGGCTGGTTAACATTTTCAGATGGTTTTAAAGAGCCTTCAAAAGTAATGGTTTTGGCCGATAATGAGGATTTGAATTACCTTCACAGACAAAATGATATCAAAAACAAAATATTGGTCTATCTCTTAAGGCATTATTCGGGTCTATTTATTGATTATGTCAAAATAGATGAATCTAAAATAAGTAAAGATCTCAAGATAGAAGAAATTCAACTCAACTACTACCTCAACTTGATGAAGTCAGAAGGTATTATTGGGTTTATTCCCAGATCAACAGTACCTCAGGTCACCTTCACACGGGAACGCCCTGTTTTAGATGATTTTTCAATGGATAAGAAAGCCTATAAAAATCGACAATTTATGGCTGAGAAGCGATTGAAAGCGATCGTTCAATACCTTTCTCAAGAAGAAAAATGTAGGCAATATTTTATTGTGGAATACTTTGGCGAAAAAGGTCAAAAATGTGGAAAATGTGATATTTGTTTGGGGGTATCAAATGAGACTTTCTCTCAAGACCAAATATCAAAACTAAGACAGCATTTAAAAAACGTTTTACTTGAAAGACCTATACACATCAAACACTATGAAAGTATTTTTCCATTCAACAAGCGAAAGAGGGTTCATAATTTGATTTATGAATGGGTTTCGGAAGAATTAATATCTGTTGACAATTATGGTATGATAAAAGACATTAGTTTATAATTAATAACATAATTTTTATGAAACCTTTATTTATCCTTGAACCTTTTTGTTGTATTTGAGTTTAGTTTTTCTTCCTTTATTGCAACATATTATTGAATTAAATTCATATTATGCGCTTGCATTTTGCTGATGATTATTGTGCCTTAGTACAAGAAAATGCAAAAATGTATTAAAATGTGTGTAGTCTGATATAAAATTCGATTTTTGTTAGATTAGCAAACAATATCAGAGCTTTTTTTTCGTGTATAGTTTGTTTTATTTGAGCTTATTTTTATCATATCACATAAATTAAACATAGGTGTAAAAAAAAACTTGTACCTTTGCGGCCCGATTTAGATTTGATGTTAGCAGTATAAAAAATTAATATCCTCAATACAAAGTATATTTTAAACATGTCATTAAAAAACTTTACATTATCAATTGTTATCTTTTTGAGTGCCTTTATGGGGCAATCATATGGACAATTTCCCCCGATAAGCATATGTGGTACTGCGGAAGAAGGCCAAGTAGGTGATACGGTGTGCGTCTCTTTCACAGTCGAAAACTTTATAAATGTTTCTTCCTTTCAGTTCGGAATAGGGTTTAACTCTACTCTTATCCGGGCCATTTGTCCTCCTGCATATATAAACCCAGTGATTTCAAGTTCAGGAAGTGGTGGTTTATTGGTCGGATGTACACGTGCCGAACAAGGTAATATTAGAATAATTTTGGACGAAAGTTCTGGTAATAATGTCTCTCTCACAGACGGAGATACTTTATTTACTTTTTGTTTTGAAGTAATTGGTGATGTAGGTAGAGAGTCTCTTATAGACCTAAGTACTTACAATTTTGAGATAGACGTTGTACAATTTGACGACCAAGGAAATAAATTTGAAAGTAGAACAATTGACTTCAAACCTGGAAGAATACGTATTGTTGCTAATAATTTAACTGTTTTTACAGGGGCTTGTGATAGCGACAGCAACGATGGAAGTTTATGGTTTTATGCAGCTGGTGGTACAGCTCCCTACAGTTACACAGTCAATCCAGGGGGTACAGCAGGTAACAATATCTCTGATGGTGAGCGGATAGATATTACAGGATTAGCTCCAGATTTGTACACAATAGTCATTACGGATGCTATGGGTATAATGCAAACCGTGACTCGAAGGATTAATAATAACCCTCCTTTCGAAATAGAAAGAGACACTGTCATCCAACCCAGTTGTTTTACAACGGAAACAGGTCAAATTCAGATTTTACAATTGACAGGTGGTACAGGTAGCTATGTATATGAATGGTCCAACTTTATCAACAATGTCGAAACACTCGATCGTTTGAGAACGGGCACATATACGGTCACTATAACGGATAGAAACACAAGATGTCAAATCCAAGAAACTTATACGTTAGCCGTAGATACTATCAGATTTGATGTGATGATTGGTGATACTGCCACTTGTCCATCCTCACGAAATGGAAATGTGATCATAACTAACATAACTGGTGGTACTCCGTATGATGGAACTCAGCCTTATACCGCAAGGATTAATTCAGGTGCTACTTTCAGGCGTATTTCAGTACCTCATACATCTCAGAGTAATTTGCCAACCGGGGCTATTCGTGTAGAAATACAAGACGCAGCTGGGTGTTTTGTGGACACAGTGATTCAAATGCCATTTCTTTATACAATCACTGTGGACACTGTATTATTTCAAGATATATCATGTCATGGTGCTAATGATGGGGCATTGCATTTTAGAGCCTCTATTCCTGACCCACAAGTGAGATTTGGCTATATACCTTCAAGTAACATTATGGGAGATGCTAATATCGGGGGAACATTTACCGTGAATAATTTAGGACCTGATACTTATTCTGTAAGAGCATTACATTTCGGATCAGGATGTGAAGTCAATTTTCCATTTACCATCACAGAGCCCGACCCATTGTTTATCAATGCTACAATTACCGACCCAGACTGTGTCAACATGGGAGCTATTGATGTCAACCCTACGGGAGGAACTGGAGCTTACTCTTACGCATGGAACCCAGATCAAGGAAATGTGTCAAATGTGATGAATATTATGGGTGGAATGTATAGTTTGACTGTTACAGACGCTAATAATTGTACAAAAGATACTACAATAAATATGAATACGGCAGGGACGTTGAATATAACTTTGCAGACCACAGATGTTTCGTGTGAGGGCAGAACAGATGGTAGAGCCTTAGTCAATGTTGTTTTTAGTGGAGGAGTTATACAGCCGTTCACTGTGTTTTGGAGAGATGAAAATGGTGTTAGAATTCAGGCAAGTACAACAGAAATTGGCAATTTGGCTAGTGGCAATTATACAGTAGAAGTCATTACGGCTGACGGGTGTTCTAGTTTGCCGCGACCCTTTTCTATAGGATCAGGTTCCGCAGTAAATTTCACGTCGTCCATTACCCCTATCCGTTGTTTTGGCGGGCAGGGTGTTATATCCGTCACTATTGTTGGAGATGCTTCAGGCTATAGATATGAGTGGCGACAAGTAGGAAATGTCATGCCCATTAACACAACAAATTCATTAACTGCAATAGCAGGGCAATATACTGTGACAGTATTTTCTCCAGAGGGATGCTCTAGAGAAGAATCTTTCACTTTAGACCAACCTCAGCCGTTGTCCAATGTAGAAGTAGATTTTCGGACTATAGAATGTTTTGGAAGATTATCGGGAGGTGCAATTATAACAAACTTAATATCAGGAATGGTATATAATTGGTCCAATAATACAACTGGATCCAACATGATTGCTGTTCCCGCTGGTAATTATTGGGTAGTTGGGCAACTCAATGGATGCCTTACAGATACTACTCGATTTACCATCAATCAGTTCCCCATATTAGCCATCGACTCATCTAGATTAATTATTGCATCACCTACTTGTTTTGGGGACAATAATGGTTCAATATCTTTAGAAGCCGTAGGCGGAACAAGAATGGGCTACAGATATACTTGGAGCAATGGCGCAATAAGTAACAATATTAATAATTTAGGTGCAGGAACATATACAGTCACCATTTCAGATTCCAATAATTGTGAGGAGGAATATGAATTTGTGTTGACTCAGCCTAACGAACTTATTGCCACTTTGGACTTAGATGTTTCGAGACTATTGGACTGCAATAATCAAGATAATGCAAGACTAGCATTGAACGTCAGAGGGGGCAATCCAGGCATAAAAACTGTTAGATGGCAAGATGGTGTCACTGTAGAAGGTAATGTAGCCATTGGACTCTCACCGGGAAATTATTGTGCTACGATTACCGACAATTTTGGCTGTAGAGATACTTTCTGTTATGAACTATCGGCGCCTGAACCTCTGGTAGGTTCTATGAATATACCTTCTGACCCATTGTGTTTTGGAGGTTCTACCTGTATTAGTGTGGATACAATAAGCGGAGGAACAGGCAATAGATATACTTTCCAAATCAACAATGGAATTAGGTATCCCATAGATAGTTGTGTGACCGTATTTGCAGGCACTTATGTTATCAATCTAATTGACTCTTCAGGCTGTTCTATTGTGACTACTGTAACAGTCAATCAGCCTGACCCAATAACTGTTCTTTTACCAGAAGACCAATCCATAAATCTAGGCGAGACATCAGCTGCAATTAATGGGTCAGTGATAGTGCCTTCAGGAAATGATTTTAGTTCTACATGGCTTCCAGCATCTGTGGAATGTGTCAATTCCGATTGCACATCAATGAATGTATCGCCTAGTGAAACTACTACATATACTCTCTCTGTGACCGATACCAATGGATGTACGGGTTCGAGTCAGACAAGAGTTATTGTCAGAAAGACTAGAAACGTCTTTTTTGCAAATATTTTTACACCTAATCAAGATGGAGTGAATGACTTTTTCCAACCCGTGACGGGATTAGGGGTAGAACGAGTAAATTATTTTGTTATATACGACAGATGGGGCAATATGGTTTTTGAAAAATCGGATTATGTTCCAGATCCAGCAGGTCCAGGTGGTTGGGATGGTACATTCAACGGAAGAAAATTGGATCCGGCAGTTTATGTATATTATTGTAAAGTCTTGTTTTTGGACAACAAAGAAATAGAATATACGGGCTCTGTGACAATGTTGGGAAGCAATAGATAACATTTACAGAAGGGTTCATTTTGAAATTTAAAGTTAATAAATGGAGTTTATTGAATAGCCCATTTCTATTCATTTACCAATAGCAAAGGTTTACAACGAAACAGAGTCTTTTTGATTTTTTTGCCAATGTTGAAGGAGGGCACTTTTTCGAGTGTACCAATTACGGCCTTCTTTGTAGGCATCTATGTGGCCTTTCCTTGCCAATAAACTAACATATTCTTGACCATAAGGTACTCCGGGCTCTGACACTATCTGAGATATAAGGCCATAATCATCATCCTCAGTTTCTGGGGGCAATGCATTAAGGTAGATATTTAATGATCTTTCTATGGCTTGTAAAATCAATAAAAACAACTTTTCATAGTCGCCGTTGTTGGCTTTATTGAGCGCATCGTAATACTTTTTGCGGTCTTGTTGAAGAATAATGGCGGAGGGATAACCAGCTTTCATAAGTAATAAATTCATGACCAGTCTCACCATTCTACCATTTCCATCAAAAAAAGGATGGATATGTACAAAATGATGATGAAATAGGGTAGCGAGCCATACAACGGGCCATTCATCCTTAGCGATGCGCACATTATTAATAAGCTCTGTCATCAAATTATTTACTTTGAGGGGATTCGGAGGAACAAAATTTGCACCCATGATTCTTACTCTACCATTTCTGTATCTTCCTCCAAACTCCTTTTCTATTTTTGTCATAAGAATACTATGTAGCTCCAAAATATCTTTTTCTGATAAAATGCCTTTTTGCGCCACTAAAGAGGAAACAAAGTCAATCGCTTCATGATGATTAACTATTTCAAAGTGTTCTCGCAAAGTTTTACCTTTTATGGTCATACCTTCTTCAAGTACTATCTTTGTTTCGTTAAGATTAAGTGTGTTGCCTTCTATGGAATTAGAATGATAAGTCCACTCTAAAGCAATGTCCGATTTAATTCTATTTAATACAATATAGGAGAAGGGTCGAGAAAGATCCAATTTTTGTTTCTTGGATTCTAAGCGGCTTATAATTTCATGAAATTCTTCGATTAAACGATTATCTAGATACCAATTCATTTTTAGCTATTTTACTAATGTTGCTTTTATATTGAACACAAAGGTACAGTATCGGATAATATAATATTTAATTTTATCCGATATTAACATTTTTAACGAAATTTTTCACATCATTT
>CAZBCV010000135.1:0-8932 GCA_964490495.1 uncultured Aureispira sp.
GTGGGTCAAATTGATAATAAAATCATATACCATTGGATAGTTATTTGGATATAATTGATAGGTTCCTCAGTGCTTTTGCTAATTATGCATGGGGTTTGCCTTTGCTCATTCTTCTTATTGGTGGTGGGCTTTATTTAGGTTTTCTAAGTGCTTTCAAGCCATTGGGAATGATTGGAGAAGCTTTTGGGTTGTTTTTTAAGAAAAACACAAAAGTCATTTCAACAGAGGCGAACAATATCACACCTTTGCAAGCCTTGTCAACGGCCTTGTCATCTACCATAGGTATGGGTAACATTGCGGGCGTAGCTGTGGCTATTAGTATAGGTGGCCCGGGCGCTATTTTTTGGATGTGGATCAGCGCTTTGATAGGTATGGTAACAAAGTTTTTTACATGTAGTCTTTCAGTGATGTATCGCCGCCAGTTTAGCGATGGTACCTATGAAGGAGGACCCATGTATTTTGTGGAAGAAGGCATGGGTAAGTCATGGAAACCCTTAGCTGTATTTTTTGCCATTGCAGGTTTGATAGGCGTTGTTCCTGTATTTAATGTCAATCAGTTGACGCAAGCGTTTCGTGACATAGTATTGATTCCATCTGATATTGAGGTAGGATTTGCCTCCAATTTGATAACAGGCGTATTTCTTACGGCTATCACAGCTGTTGTGGTTTTAGGTGGCGTCAAACGCATAGGATATATCGCAGAAAAATTGATACCCTACATGGTTGTCTTGTATTTTTTGTGTGTACTTACTATCATATTGACCCATATTTCAGCTTTGCCAGAGACTGTGGTCATGATATTTAAGGAGGCGTTTTTTCCTACACATTTCAAGGGCGAATCGTTTCTGGGAGGAACACTGGGTGGATTGATACTATTAGGAATAAGAAGAGGCGCATTTTCGAATGAGGCAGGTATAGGCACGGCACCTATGGCCCATGGAGCGAGCACCGAAACAGAGCCCATAAAAGAAGGCCTTTCTGCCATGTTGGGACCATTGATAGATACTTTGATTATATGTACGTTGACGGCATTAGCTATATTGGTGACAGATGTATGGCAAACGTCAGGCGCCAATGGTGTATCTCTAACATTGAGTGCTTTCACGCAAGGAATACCTTATTTTGGGCCAGCTCTATTGATGATATGTATTTTTATATTTAGTATTTCATCTTTGTTTTCATTTTCTTATTATGGTACAAAATGTGTAGGTTATTTGATAGGACGTGAAAGATCGTATTGGTACAATTATTTTTATTTAGGTTCTATTTTGCTGGGTTCTATCACTACTCTAGATATGATGATCAATCTCATTGATGGTTTTTATGCATTGATGGCCATACCCACGATGATAGCTACGATATATTTAGCGCCAAAGGTTGTACAACAGCTCAAAAAATATCAATCACAAAAACATAACACAAACTAATGACCTCTTCTAATCCAACACCTAAAATAAGTTTAATAGCGGCACTTTTACCGGTAGTCATTTTAATTGGTCTTTTGGCTTACAATATATTGATTGTATATGGAGATAATGCTTTGTCTGGTAGCAACCAATTCATATTATTGATAGGAGGAGCAGTAGCAGCGATTGTAGGTTTTTTGCACAAAATATCTTATAAGGATATGATTACTGCTGTTTCAGATAATATAAAATCCACTACAGAGCCCATATTAATACTCTTGTTAGTAGGAGCATTATCAGGCACATGGATGATAAGCGGGATCATACCATCTATGATTTTTTATGGGTTACAACTTTTGTCTCCCACTATATTTTTGGCTATTTCTTTGGTTATTTGTGCAGTGATTTCTATAGCGACGGGGAGTTCTTGGTCCACCACGGCCACCATCGGAATTGCGCTGATAGGCATAGGTCAGGCCATGGGTATCAACCCTGCTATGACCGCTGGAGCTGTGCTTTCGGGTGCTTACTTTGGCGACAAGCTCTCACCATTGTCCGATACGACCAATCTAGCGGCGGCTATGGCAGGTGCTGACCTATTTGAACACATCAAGTATATGTTGATCACGACTGTGCCCTCTATAATTGTAGCGTTGATATTTTTTATTATAATGGGCTTTTCACATGCGGGGTCAGAATCTCCAGATATATCTGATAAGTTGGCAGCAATAGAGGCGACTTTTAATATAACTCCATGGCTTTTTGTCGTACCTATAATCGTTATTGTAATGATAATGCGTCGGACAAAACCATTGATTGCTCTTTTGATGGGTGCTCTTTTGGGAGGAGTTGCGGCGTTAATATTTCAGCCTGGAATAGTGACAGAAGTCGCTGGTGATACTACCTTGACCATTAAGTCTGCCTACAAAGGTGTGATGAATGCGCTCACCGTCAAAACATCCATAGCCACAGAAAGTGCAGATCTCAATGATCTTTTTGTTGGCAAAGGTATGGAAGGAATGTTGAGTACAATATGGCTGATTATTTGTGCCATGGTATTTGGCGGTGTGATGGATGCCATAGGAGCATTGAGTCGTATTAGCGAAGCCTTATTGTCTATGTTTGACTCGGTTTTTGGATTATTTGCGAGTACAGTGGCGTCTTGTTTGGCCATCAATTTTACGGCATCTGACCAATATTTATCGATTGTTGTTCCCGGAAAAATGTTTGACAAAGCCTACCAAGACAAAGGATTGAGTCCTGTAAATTTGAGTCGAACACTTGAAGATTCTGGAACGGTGACGTCTGTTTTAATACCATGGAATACTTGTGGCGCTTATAATGCGGGAGTCTTAGGCGTATCTACAGCGGATTATTTTGTATATGCCATCTTCAATTGGATAAGCCCATTCATGACTTTATTGGTCGCTGGATTGAGGATAAAAATCAAGATGTTGGGCAAAAAATAGAAGAATAAAAGAGGTTTTGCCATAAAAGGTTAACATTATAATGTGTTGAGCTCATTTAATAATATTTGGTAGTCATCAATGGTGAAGAATTATTGATTTTCAGGCTTTTTAATCTTATATTTATTGCTATAAAATATTCTTTATTTTAAAAAATATATAACATTTTTACTAATTATTTGTATTAATTGCCCTACAATGTATAATTTTGCAACCTTAAATTAAAACGATACAATGGCTGAAATAATAAGAATGCCGCGACTGAGCGATACAATGGAAGAAGGGAATATCGTCGCATGGCTAAAAAACGAAGGAGATCCAGTAAAAAGCGGTGATATTTTGGCAGAGGTGGAAACCGATAAAGCCACAATGGAGCTTGAAAGTTATTTTAATGGCTACCTACTTTATATCGGAATAAAATCAGGTCCAGTGGCCGTAGATGGTATTATAGCCGTGATTGGTGAAAAAGGTGAGAAATTTGAGCATTTATTGAAAGAAGAAAAACCTGTGGCAGTGGCTGAAGCTGCTCCGCCGGCACCACCAGTTCAAGAGAAGGCATCAGCTTCAACTCCAGCGGCTTCACAAGCAACTTCTAAGCCCGTAGATACTGAGGTAGTTTCTACAAATGATGCAGGAAGAGTCAAAGCTTCTCCATTGGCCAAAACATTGGCATCTGAGGCAGGTGTTCCCATCGACAAAATTTCTGGATCTGGCGATCATGGTCGTGTAGTGAAAAGAGATGTAGAGAGTTATCTGACACAAAAGCCCACTCATCAGGAAGTAGCAGCGCCAATGTCTATAGCTTTAGAAAGTGATTTTCAATATGGTGATGTTCCTACCAATCAAATGCGTAAGACCATTGCAAGAAGATTGGGTGAAAGTAAATTTTCTGCACCACATTTCTATTTGACTATAGAAATCAATATGGACAATGCTATAGCATCAAGAGCTGCAATAAATGCTGTCAACCCCGTGAAAATTTCATTTAATGATTTTGTGGTGAAAGCCTGTGCTGTTTCTTTGCGCAAACATCCCTCTATCAATTCTTCATGGCTGGGCGACAAGATAACTTACCATAGAGACATCAATATAGGTGTGGCAGTAGCGGTTGAAGATGGTCTTTTAGTGCCTGTCATTAGAAATGCCGATTTGAAATCAATGACACATATCAATCAGGAAGTAAAAGAATTGGCTGGAAAAGCAAAAACTAAAAAGTTAACTCCTCAAGAAATGCAAGGCAATACTTTTACCATATCGAATTTGGGTATGTTTGACATAGATGAGTTTACAGCCATAATCAATCCACCTGATGCCTGTATATTGGCGGTAGGTTCAATTGCCAAAAAGCCTGTAGTCAAAAATGACCAAATTGTAGTGGGCAATGTGATGAAAGTGACACTATCATGCGACCACAGGGTAGTAGATGGGGCCACAGGCGCACAGTTTTTGGCCACGGTCAAAGCTATGTTGGAAAACCCGGTGATGATGGTAGTTTGATGAATAATGGATTTTGAAAATCTTACAAGAGAGGGATGACATGTTTTATATTGTCATCTTTTTTTTTAACAAACACCCCATGATCAAAAACATAGAAATAAAAATATTTCCTGACAAGCTCTACGATACTGATTATCATAAAGCCCTAATTGACCAAAAGCTAAAAGGCTTAAAAGGTCACATCGTTGAAAGGGTTTTGAAACGAAGGTCTATTGATGCTCGGGGAAGTCGTCCTATGTATATTTTGCGATATGATGTTTATATTGATGAGCCATTTGTGTCAGCTTCTTCTATTAAGAGTCGTTATAAAAATGTCAGTCAGCAACCTAAAGTATTTATTATTGGTGCGGGACCAGCGGGATATTTTGCAGCTTTGGAATGTCTAGAACAAGGGTGGTGTCCTGTGGTTTTGGAGCGAGGAAAGGATGTGCGTGAAAGAAGAAGAGACCTTAAAGCCATTCAACAATCGGGCATCGTAAATCCCGACTCCAACTATTGTTTTGGTGAAGGAGGCGCTGGTACCTATAGCGATGGCAAGCTTTACACACGTTCACACAAAAGAGGAAGCATAGAAAAGTCTTTGCAAATATTGGTTGAGCATGGGGCCACTACAGACATACTTGTAGATGCACATCCACATATTGGCAGTAATAAGTTACCTCAAATTATTGCAAATATGAGGCAAACGATAGAGGATTTTGGAGGAAAAGTGTTGTTTGGTCATCAGGTGATAGACTTAATTGTAGAAGAGGGTGCAATAAAGGGAATAGTTTGCCAAAATACTTCCTTTGAAGCCAATAGGGTAGTATTGGCCACGGGTCATTCTGCAAGAGATGTTTATCATTTAATTCAAAATAAAGGTATAAAAATAGAAGCAAAACCCTTTGCTTTGGGCCTACGTATAGAACATAAACAGGCATATATTGACAAGATGCAATATAAGCAGGCTGAGAGAGAAGAAAACTTGCCAGCGAGTAGTTATGCTGTGGTAGCACAAGTGGAAGGTACGGGAGTATTTTCTTTTTGTATGTGTCCTGGCGGACTAATAGTTCCTGCTAGCACCGCACCTGGTGAAATTGTAGTGAACGGCATGTCTTTGAGCAGGCGGGATAGCCCTTACGCCAATTCTGGCTTTGTGACCTCAATTGAATTGGAGGAGTTAGAAAGCCAAGGATTTAGTGGTTTGTTGGCATCTTTAGATTTTCAAAAATCGGTCGAGCAAGCTATGTTTCAGGCTGGCGATGGTTCGCAGAGAGCGCCTGCTCAAAGGGTAAAGGATTTTGTGGATGGTGTTTTGTCGCCCGAACTCAATCCTACATCTTATATCCCGGGTCTTCATTCTGCCCGTTTGCATGAGATTTTGCCAAGTTTTGTCTATAAAAGATTGAGACAAGGTATCATAGATATTCATACTAAAATGAAAGGTTATATGACCAATGAAGCCAATATAGTTGGAGTGGAAAGTCGAACTTCTGCTCCAATAAAGATACCTCGCGATAAAGAAACATATCAACATCCTGAAGTGAAGGGATTGTATCCTTGTGGTGAAGGCGCAGGATATGCTGGTGGAATTTTGTCTGCTGCGATGGATGGGCAAAATGTTGTCAAGGCTATTTCACTTTTTCAGGAGTAATAATGATGATTTTAGTGAAATGATTTTGAGAATTCTCATATTTTGATTTTTATCAAGGTCTTGATTTCTTTTTATTATTAATTTCTAGTATATGTACTATAATATTCCAAAGGATATCATAAGGAATAAGCTCAATTGTGTGTTGATAATTTTCAGGGAAATAGACCTCGCTATTGAGCTTTTCTAAGTAGGGTTGGGCATAAATATTTACAAAATAAGGATGATATTTTCCTTTTGCTAATGTGCCCATTATTTTTATGAAATAATAGGACCTTATGGAGTCTTTTCTCTTCAAATGTTTATGTGCATACTGGGCCAAATTTTCATAGATATTTTCTAAGGTGTCATATTTTTTTTGAAGTAGTGTAAAAGCTATTTTAATTGTGAGAATTGTCACAAAAAGTCCCGCTTTATCTTTGGTATATAAAGGAACGCTATTTAAAAATTTTGAAATAGAAAATTTATGCATATAATCTTGTGGGATGGAATATTTGGGCAACCATTTAGACTCAATGAGTAAATGTATATAAGCTTCTCTGACTTTCCACTGTTCATGTATAGGTTGAAATTTTGTAATATTTTTGTGAAAAAACCGACTTCTATATACCTCAAACATAGTTTTATAGTCCTCAGTACGCAATAAGGTTGTAAAATAGTGAAGTGATTCTTCCATCCAATATCTATGTCCTTCCGATGGTATTAAGAGTGTGTTTCGATATTGAGTTACGGCTTTATGGTATTGATGTAGCCTGAAGTAAGAAAGACCGATATTGATGCCTATACTATATTGAATCAATCTGTCTGTAGGAAAATGTTTTTTTTGAATAGCAGCTGCTTCTAAGGATTGTTCAAGACTTTTTTGTATTTGTCCTGTGACTACATAAAAAAAATGGGCTATATTGTAATAATTTAAAAAAGTAGATCTTGAAAAATGAAGTTTATATAGCTCTTGACTATGAGTTACCATTTTTTCAAATTCTTCTTTTTGTAAAGCTGTCAATCCTCCTTTTTGTAAAACATACCATTGTGAAGCCTTCGCATTGTATCTCTTGAGGTAACTTTCAGCCATCAACAAGTTGTTAAGTTGGATACCCTCCTCCATAAATACATTAAATTTTGTCTTATTAGGTACAATAAAACCATAGTAATTAACCAATATTTCATTCAATTGTATAGATAAATGAGTGAATTGGTTTTCTTTGCAAAAAGTATAATTTTTTTCTACTAGTTTTATGGCCACGTCTTGAAAACCATTTTTATACAATGCCATGATAATTAAGAAGTTTTTTTCGGCCACAAGGTTTCTAAATGTGTAATTATCCAAATAAGATTGAGCACCACAATAACTCACTACTTCATCTTGTAGTTTTTGTTCGTAGCGGTGTTTAATGACTCTGTATTCTGAAGTTTTGTTATAATGTCCGTATAGTAAAAAGCACATTTCTTCATCAGAAATTTCTGGTTGCTGCCGCAAAATTTCATCAAATTTCCGAACTAAGGTTTCCTTGGTGTCTTCTTTAGCCTTTAGGCCTTCCCTTAGGGTTCTTAGTGTCTTGATGATGTCCATTTTTGGATTTGTTTTTACAATAAGACAAAGGTAATACTTCTTTTGTAAATTTAAAATATTGATTTTGAATAATTATTTTATAACTAGTGCTCTGACTAGAAAAAAAAATAAAAGAAAATAATCATATATATATAAAATGTAATATATTTGTGCCAGGTTTTAAAAAATAAGAAAATATGGCACGAAGACATTCATTTATTAAATTGAAAACGGAAGAATTACATGCACTACAGAGCATGGTTAGTTCAGGAACATTACCAGTTCGCAAATTGAAACGGGTTCAAACCTTACTAAGTTTACACGAAGAGGTCCTGCCCAAAGAAATAGCCAAAGTGGTAGGGCTTAGATTCGTAACAGTGTACGGTCTTAAAAACAGGTATCTGGCTGAAGGGTTGAGCTGTATTGATGAAAAACCCCGCCCCTGCACACATTTTAGAAAGATTAAAGAGCATGAAGAAGCACTAATTACGAGTATTGCTTGTAGCGAGCCGGAGGAAGGTAATAGTCGATGGACAATTCGTCTTATTGGATCAAAGTTTGTGGAGTTAAGCAATTTTGAGACTGTCTCCAATGAAACGATAAGAACAGTTTTAAAAAAAGCCAACTTAAGCCTTGGGTAGAAAAATCTTGGTGTTTAGGTGGTATCAACGGTGAATATTTAGCCAAAATGGAAAGTATTTTGGATATCTACAGTAGCGAAGGGGTAGCATCTATTGGTAGAATTTGTTTTGATGAACGACCATGTCAATTAACAGATGATGTTTATTCACCTATTCCGATGAAAGGGGGACAAGTAAAATTGGTAGATAATGAGTATATTAGGAAAGGCACATGCTGTTTACTATTAGCCTATGATATTGACACTGGTCAACGTTATACAATAGTAAGTGAGACAAGAACAAAAGCGGATTATGCTAATTATATGGACTGGCTGGAAAGAGAACATTACCAAGATAAAGAGAAAATAATTGTCATTCAAGATAACTTGAACACACATACCAAAGGATCATTTTATGAAAACCTGCCAGTGCAACGAGCTGGAAAACTAAACAGGAAAATGGATTTTCAATTTACACCCAAACATGCCAGTTGGCTCAACATGGCTGAAATAGAATTTTCATCAGTGAGTCGTCAATGTCTTAGGAGAAAAATCTCAACAATTGAAGAGATGAAAAAAGAAGTAGATGCATGGCAAGACAAGAGAAATAAATCGGCAACTAAGATATCATGGTCATTCACAACTAACATAGCGAGAGGTAAAATGGCTAATAAATACCCGAGTTTAATTTAAATCTTTTTCTGGACAGAGCACTAGTGCTCTGTCCAGAAAAAAAACTAAATAATTTACGGCTCTTTTTGAATA
>CAZBCV010000136.1:0-8810 GCA_964490495.1 uncultured Aureispira sp.
TGCAGTGGATGACTGAACGGTGCGCAGCAATTGGATTGACTAAATGTCAATTCAATAGTGAAGGAACTGAGCCGTCCTCGGCTCAGCTTAGAGAGGCTGTTTTGAGAAGAAGTATTCAGTCGGCAGTTTGCAGTTTGCAGTCGGCAGTGGGCCGTTGGCAGGATCAGTAATTAAATATGATGCAAGTCATATTTAGGGGCTGTGAAAAGAGAGGAAAGTTAATATTAATCATAATTTGGAATATTTTGGAATATATCTATGCTGAAAAATAAAATATAGCATAACTTTGACTCACAATTTGTAATATCTTATTTTCTTAAAATTAAAAATATTTATCACCATGATGAACGAAAAAGTGGAGACTTTGATGATTAAAAATCTTATAACATTAAGTCCACAAAATACTTTGGCAGATGCTAGTGAAATTTTCTCTTCGCGCAAAATACATCACATTCCTATTGTGGAAGGTAATGTACTTGTAGGCTTAGTCACCACCTATGATATGTGGAAAAAACACATAAGCCCTAATGACTACCCAAGTACAAAATTGGAAACTATTATGAGTAAAAAATTGATAAAAATTGAGCCATCTGATAAAGTAGGAACTGCAGCTGAAATATTTTTAGACAATAGATTTCACTGTTTGCCTGTGGTCACAGAAGGAAATGTTTTAGTAGGTCTTGTCACTACATTTGATATACTGAAATATGAATTTCGCAAGGAATATCCCAATCCTATCCTTTACAAAGAGGTTTTTGAAGGAGAAGGCAAATAATATATCCCATAAACAAGCCATGTTATGCATTAGAACATCTACACAGAAGTTCTAATGCATGTTTTTGATTTGTATAATGTATCACACTCTTTCAAGGAGGGGTATCCATTTTTTACAATATAGGAAATTTAAATTTATAACTTCCTATACGTGTACCACATCCGTAATTTCCAAACCGTAACCGATTAAGCCTATTCTCCTTTTGGAATGGTTGGAAATCAACGATATTTTTCTTACCCCTAAGTCACATAAAATTTGTGCGCCAGTACCAAAATCTCTTTGTTCGTCCATGTCGGGTGGATTATTGTCTGGGTTGGTGTCTAATGTTTTGAGTTTGTCTAATATCGAGCCTGTCTTTTCGCCATGTCGCATGAAGAGAAAAACGCCATTTCCAGCTTCCGATATTTTTTGCAATGACCGAGATATATTTTCAGCATAACCATCGAACATTATTCCTAATATGTCACCCGTTTCCGTGTTGGAATGTACACGTACAAGCGTCGGACCATCATTTTTAATTTCTCCTTTGATAAAGGCCAGATGAATATCTCCAGTGGTTAATTGGCGAAAAGCTTTGACAGTAAAGTCTCCATAAGCTGTTTTCATGTCTGTGGTCATTTCTAGTTCTATGAGCCTTTCAGTTTTCATCCTGTAAGCTACAAGATCTTTGATGGAGATGATTTTGACACCCCATTTTTTACTCATTTGGATGAGTTGTGGTAGTCTAGCCATGGTGCCATCTTCATTGAGTATTTCTACCAATACACCCGCAGGATAGCATCCCGCCAATCTAGCCAAATCTACGGCAGCTTCTGTATGACCAGTCCTTCGCAGCACTCCACCTTCTTTGGCGATGAGTGGGAATATATGTCCGGGCCGCGCAAAATCAGATGGTTTTGTTTCTTGATTTACTATGGCTTTTATGCCTGTGGCCCTATCATAGGCGGATATACCCGTGGTACAACCTTTTCCCAATAGATCTATAGATACAGTAAAGGCCGTGTTGTGCATATCTGTATTGGATTGGACCATGAGATTAAGATCTAATTCTTTGGCTCTTTGGGGTAGGATAGGAGTGCAAATCAAACCTCTACCATAAGTTGCCATAAAATTGACCATTTCTGGGGTGATTTTTTCAGCTGCACAAATGAAATCTCCTTCGTTTTCTCTGTCTTCGTCATCCACCACAATGATGAGTTTTCCAGCTTTGATATCTTCAATGGCTTCTTCTATGGTGTTCAAATGAATTTCTAAATCTACTGCAAGCACTTCGCTCATAAATATTATTAATGTTTATATTGGATGATAGAACTCAATTTCAGGGTACTTTGTTCCCACGAAAAGTGTTCTTTTACAAATTTTATTGCATTTGACTGTAATTTTAAGTATAGCTGAGGATTGTTTTTTAATGCCATGATGTGAGAGGCAAATTCTTCTTTAGTTTCTGCCAATAATATCTCCTCATTGGGTTTTGCTCCAATGGCGTTATTGACCAATGAAGTAGTGATACAAGGAATGCCCATCGCCATGGCTTCTAGAATTTTATTTTGTTGTCCTGTTCCTGACCACATGGGGGTCACAAATATTTTACCTTTGGAATAAGCTCCTCTAATATCCTCAACCCAACCCTGAATGGTGACTTGTATGGATTGTAGTTTTGCAACTCTTGGTGCAGGTGTTGCACCCGATATACACACTTTGAACGTTTGTGGGCACAAGGGTAAAATTTGATGAACGATATATTCGGCAGCTTCTATATTGGGCAAATAGCCCATATTGCCTATAAAAATGATGTCATATTCTTTCTTTATTCCTGCGTTGAATTGAAAATAATTATGGTCTATGCCATTGGGAATCACCACCATATTATTTTTTTGCTCAAACTTAAAACTGTTTTTGTCTTGTTCCGAAATAATGGTCAGATGGTCAAAGTCTGTGGACAATTCTTCTTCGTAAGTGAGCATCCTTTGGGCTTCTAGCTTATACAGCCATGATGTCCACATACCTGCCACTTGTGCTCTTCGCATCATACCGATACCAAAAGAATCCATGTAATCTAATGTTTTTGGAAATTTGGAATATCTGACATATTCGGCCATTCGGGGCAATTGACAAATGATGTGGTCCGGATTAATCTTATCTATAATGGAACCGAGCAGGGAGGCGGCACTTGGAGAATAGAACCACCCAATCTGAAAAGGACGTTGATGGATGAGGCATTTTAAAAGTGAATTATACCTTTCCCAAGGGGACATTTGTACTACGTGAATATGGGGCGTAATTTCATATATTTTTTCAAAATAAGATTTAGGTAGGGTAAGGTCCGTGATAGAAAGTAAATGAACTTCATGCTCAAGTGCCAAAGACTTAATTTGATGATAAGCCCTGAGTTTATCCCCTTTTTCAAGAGGATAAGGAAATCTTGAGGTTAAAAAAACAATTTTCAAATCGTTAGATATTCTTTTACAGTGTATTAATCAGCATATTGAATGGAGATGGCTGGTGTGTTGCCTAATGTATTATTGATACCCATGGCTCCAGCTATTTTATATTTTTTATTGACTGAGGCTTGAAATCCTATGCTATACATAGAAATTGTAGGATTCATACCCAAACGTAAATGAACGGCATTGAGTATTTCATAACCTATGGCCATTTTGAATTCTGGTACTTTGTGGATGGCTTTGTCTGCTTCCACCAATATGAACACCTTAGTAGATGGATGATAAGATAGACCTACTCTAAATCTTGAAGGCAAATCTGTTGCTTCTGCCACTTCTATATTGCCAGGACTAAATATATGTGTTCCCAATCTAAAATTTCTATTGATTTGTAAAATCATGCCTGCTTCAAAGGATATGAGGTGACGGCTGCCGAAAGTCTCCACATTATATCTTAAGTAGTCGAGCTGCCCTCCAATGGAAAGTCGAGTATTCAGCTGTCGTGCATAGGCTAAACCGAACTTTTGTTCATTGAATTCTGCAAAACCATAATGAGACACCGATAGACCGAACGTGCCCGCTTTGATTTTTTTGGCCACAGCCAATGATATAAAATTGAGATCTTCTAAGTTGAAACGCCTTTCATAACTCATGTCTAGCGCAAAGTTCTTGACTGTGGTGAGTCCTGCCTGATTGAAATATATGGATTGAATGCCTTCGATAGTCGCCCCAGCTCGTGCATAACCTAAAAAATTGGCTCCGCCACCCGTATTGAAACCCGATTGGGCAGATAGAAAACACACACTAAATGTGAAAGTACAAAAAATGATTATGCAGCGCATATTTGTTCAAATTCTATTTACAGCATAAAAGTACAACATTTTTGGAAATGTCAAAGAAATGAGTAAAGAAAATAGAAATATTTGATGCATAAAAAGTGCAAAATACTTGTAAGAGAACTGTACAGATCATTTTAATTCTTGCGAAAATTGATTTAATATTTGGAATTAGCTTTAAAAATATTATAACTTTGTGCTTTGAAACCTAATCCATGAAATCGACATAAAAAATCACCATGGTTTATTTTAAACAAACCACAATGATTATTTTTTATCAAAGATTCCATCTGACAATAAATTCAGGCCACCAGGGGTGGCCAAACTAAAAATAAACAGATGAAAATAGCCGTTTTTCCAGGGTCGTTTGATCCCATAACCTTAGGTCACTTAGATCTTGTCAAAAGGGCACTGCCATTGTTTGATAAAATAATTGTAGCTGTGGGTATCAATAGCCAAAAAGCAACTTTGTTTAGTTTGGAACAAAGATTGGCACATCTTAATGAAGTATTTGTAGATTTTGATAAAGTAGAAGTATCCCATTTTTATGGTTTGACAGTTCATTTTTGTGAAAAAGTAGGAGCCCAATACCTGATAAGAGGATTAAGAAATGCCTCTGATTTTGACTATGAAAAAACGATAAGCCAGTTAAATACAATTATTGGCAAGGATTTGGAAACTATATTTCTAATAAGTCAACCAGAGTTTAGTCATATAAGTTCTACCATAGTAAGAGAAATAATAAAAGGAGGTGCGGATGTGGCCGCTTTTGTGCCCAAAGTCATCACCGATAATTTAGATAATTTTAAAAGTTAAAACCCTTATGTCAAATGCCATTTTTAGCGTACCGGTAGCGGTCAATGAACCTGTTTGGAATTATGCTCCAGGGAGTAAAGAAAAAATAGAAGTCAAAAACACCCTCCAAGAATTGAAGTCCACACAATGGGATATTCCTATGTATATTGGCGCGGAAAAAGTTTTTACCAATAATAAAAGGACTATGCGTCCACCACATGAATTGAGCCATATATTGGGAACTTATTCCTATGGTGACAAAACACATGTTTCGCAAGCCATTGATGCGGCAATGAAGGCCAAGAAGGAGTGGGAAGAGATGCCTTGGCAAGATAGAGCCTCTATTTTTTTGAAAGCCGCTGACTTACTCGCTGGCCCATTTAGAGCTAAAATGAATGCCGCAACCATGTTATGTCAGTCCAAGAACATCTATCAATCCGAAATTGATGCAGTATGTGAATTGGCCGATTTTTTCAGGTACAATGTACAATACATGACTGAAATATATGCTCAGCAGCCTGAAAGTGTACGTGGGATTTGGAATCGCTTAGAATATAGACCACTTGAAGGATTTGTTTTTGCATTGACACCCTTTAATTTTACCTCTATTGCCGCCAATCTATGTGCAGCGCCTGCTATGATGGGCAATACAGTAGTCTGGAAGCCAGCCGAAAGTCAAATTTATTCTGCGGCGGTAATCATGGAAATATATGAAGCAGCTGGTTTGCCACCAGGAGTCATAAACTTAGTATTTGCCGATGGTCCTGAAGCAGGAGATGTTATTTTTAATCATCCAGATTTCGGGGGATTACATTTTACAGGGAGCACAGGTGTTTTTAAAAATGTGTGGAAAACGATAGGTGAAAACATCAATAAATATAAATCTTTTCCGCGAATAGTAGGAGAGACTGGTGGTAAGGATTTTGTGGTAGCGCATCCTTCAGCTCACCCCAAGGAAGTGGCTGTTGCCCTTTCAAGAGGTGCTTTTGAATTTCAAGGACAAAAATGTTCTGCGGCCTCTCGGGCTTATATTCCGCAGTCTCTTTGGGAAGAGGTCAAAGCGCATCTTTTGGCAGATTTGAGAGATTTTAAAATGGGAAGTCCAGAAAATTTCACTAATTTTATCAATGCAGTTATAGATGAAAGGGCATTTGATAAAATATCAGGATATATTGCAGCAGCACATAAAGACGAGAATGCAGAAATTATAGCTGGTGGTGGATATGACAAATCTAAAGGATATTTTATAGAACCCACAGTTATATGGGCTAAAACATCCAATTACACTACAATGTGTGAGGAAATATTTGGGCCAGTACTGACTATTTATGTTTATAATGATGACGAATTTGAAGCTACATTAGAATTAGTAGATGCTACTAGTCCTTATGCATTGACGGGTGCAGTATTTTCAAATGATCGATATGCACTCAAAATGGCTGTGGATAAACTCAAGAATTCAGCAGGTAATTTTTATATCAATGACAAACCTACAGGCGCGGTGGTAGGACAACAACCTTTTGGAGGCGCACGTGCTTCGGGTACCAAT
Organism: uncultured Aureispira sp.; assembly: GCA_964490495.1. GTDB lineage: Bacteria > Bacteroidota > Bacteroidia > Chitinophagales > Saprospiraceae > OLB9. The sequence goes on from CAZBCV010000136.1 coordinate 6,397, forward strand.
GATAAAGCAGGATCAATTCTTAATCTTTACAGATGGATATCACCACGAACAATAAAAGAAAATTTTGTACCACCAAGAGATTATAAATATCCTTTTTTGGATGAGGAATAGTTATGAAAACAAAATATGTTGATGGTAATGAATGTCAAATGCAAAAGCATAATCAATAATATAGAAAATATTTTCATACCTAAATTGTATTTTGGTTAAATTATTAAAATTTTGAAATCATTTTTTCGCTGGCACGATTCGGTTTTTGTATATCAATTTTATCAAATATTTCGATATGTGGTCAGTGTTTTGATTTCTATTGTTTTAGTTAAGTCTGCATTGCCTCAAGAAGATCTGGGATATTATGAAATTATAATTTTTATTGTTACAAGTCTTAGTGCGGCATTGGCAGCAGGATTGAATAATGGTGTTTTTGCACTTTACGGTACTTTGCCTGAGGTCAATCAAAGCCGTTTGCCCCAAAATTACGTGGTATTACTTATCGGACTATCATTGATTTTAGGCAGTGTTTTGTGGCTATTTCAAGAGACCATTTTGGAACTATTGAGTAGCTTGACTTATTTACCTGCTTTAGAATTGGCTCCATTATTTTTATTCTTTTCCGTTCCTTTGGTGGCCATTGAAGGTATCTTATTTCTGAAAAACAAAAACAAGGCTTTATTGGTCTATACACTAGTTTCCCAATTGGGTTTGTTGATAGGTACTTTGATCGTTTCCATTCTTAGTCCACATTTGTATAGCTTTCTTTGTTTTTTAATATTTTGGGCAAGTCTTCGTTGGGTTTATTTATTAATGGTCAGCAATATTTTCAATGACTTTCAATTAGATGGAAAATTCATTTTTAGAATTCTAAAATATTCCTTACCATTAATATTCACAATGTTTTTGGGATTGGGTATGGACATGATAGATGGTATTTTTGTGGCACACTATTTTGAAGCTTCTTACTTTCCTATATTTAAGTATGGTGCTCGTGAAATGCCTCTTACAGTGCTTTTGATGAGTTCTTTGTCAGTAGCTATGATACCTTCTTTGGCCCAAAGCCAACTCAAAGATAATACGCTCAAAGAAAGAGTATCTCGGCTGATGCATATTTTATATCCTATATCTTATGCCTTAATGTTGATTTCACCGTGGGCATTTACCACAATATATTCGGAAGCCTATAGGGATTCAGCTTACATTTTCAATATTTATCTTTTGATATTGATGAGTAGGATACTTTTGCCCCAAGCCTTCACTATGGCTCTTCAAAAGCACACTGTGGTAATGTGGTCCAGCTTTCTGGAGTTATTGCTCAATGTGGCATTGAGTTATATATTTATAGGTTTGTGGGGCGTTTACGGTTTGGCATTAGCCACTGTTATTGCCTATTTTTTTCAAAAGCTGTATTTAATGATTTATAATCGGCTTTATCATGGACTTAGTTTTTCAAGTTATGTGGATTGGAGATATTATTTTTTCTACAATTCCGTATTAATTTTAGTTTTTATAGTTTCATTTTATCATAAGTTATGACAGGAAGAGAGGCCTATGAATTTTTGTGCAAAGAACTATCAGGTATTTACGATGATAGGGAAGGAGCCATAATATCAAGATATTTGGTAGAAGATCTTACGCACGCCATGTTTTATTCTGATGAAGCCTTGACAGAAGAATATATCATCAAAATTAATGAAGCGGCAATTCGTCTCAAAAACCATGAACCTTGGCAATATATTGGAGGGTGGGCTGATTTTTATGGCCTAAAATTTATGGTGAACAAAGATGTACTTATACCCCGACCCGAAACTGAAGAGTTAGTATTTTATGTCTTAAATTTGGCCAAAAATATAAAATGTCGTTCAGTTTTAGATTTATGTACAGGTTCTGGAATAATTCCCATTACTCTCGCCAAAAAGCTTAGTTTAGAAGGTGTGTATGGTATTGATATTTCTGATGGAGCCTTAGATATTTCGCGCCAAAACTCTGAGTACCATCACACTCAAGTGGAATGGATAGAAATGGACATTCTTGATGAAAATATTTGGAACAGAATACCTAAAGTTGATATTATCACGGCAAATCCTCCGTATATTTCAGAAGCAGAAAAAATTTTAATGCATGCTAATGTTTTGGAGCACGAGCCACACATTGCCTTATTTGTTGATGATGATCCTTTACAATTTTATAGAGCCATTGTCAATATATTAAAAGTCAGTCAAGAACAGGGCTGTGTGCTAGTAGTAGAAATCAATGAAAATTACGGACAGGAAGTGCTCAAATTGTTCAACGAACAGGGACTTCAAGATGTTCAATTACTGGAAGACATGCAGGGTAAAGATCGAATAGTCTGCGGAGTCCTTTCTTAAGTAAAATAAAAAATATTATCCAAAAAACACTAAATGAATATTACAATTAAT
>CAZBCV010000137.1:0-8759 GCA_964490495.1 uncultured Aureispira sp.
AATGCATTCTGAACAAGTGGAAAATATCAAAAATGGCATACGAATCCAATGGATTTTATTTGTAATGTGGTTTTTGACTTAAAATCATTAAAATTTGCATCAAATTATGTATTAAATACTAAAATAATATAAGTATTGCTTATGGGTGCATAATTAAAACTAAATTAAAAGTTATAGCAATTATGAACAAAATGGTAGTAACTTTGTATTTAGATTGAATATAAATAAATAAAAGGATGTCAGATAATAGATTAATTTACTTAGATAATAACAGTACAACACCTACTGATCCACGAGTGGTGGAAGCTATGTTGCCATATTTTTACGAAATTCCAGGAAATGCAGCAAGTAGGAATCATCCTTTTGGCTGGAAGGCAGAAGAGGCTGTGGACTACGCAAGAGAACAAATAGCGGATTTGATAAATGTGGAAGAAAAGGAAATAATCTTTACCAGTGGTGCGACGGAATCTAATAACCTGGCAATTAAAGGTGTATTTGAAATGTATGCTTCCAAAGGCAATCACATTATCACACTAAAGACAGAACACAAAGCTGTTTTGGATGCTTGTAAAAAAGTTGAAAAAATGGGTGGTCAAGTCACTTATTTGGATATACAATATGATGGATTGGTGGATTTGGTAGCTCTTGAAAACGCAATAACAGACAAAACCATATTGATAAGTATAATGTGGGCCAATAATGAAACAGGCGTTATTCAACCTATGAAAGCAATAGGAGATATTTGCAAAAAACATGGTGTTTTGTTGATGAGTGATGCCACTCAAGCTGTGGGTAAAATACCAGTTGATCCTCGGGAAGTAGGTGTTCATTTAATGTCTTTTACATCACATAAAATGTATGGTCCCAAAGGAGTAGGTGCGCTATTTGTCAATAGAAAGAACCCAAGAGTTAAGGTAACAGCACAAATGGATGGTGGTGGACACGAAAGAGGTATGCGCTCGGGCACTTTGAACGTTCCAGGAATTGTAGGGTTTGGAAAAGCTGCAGCTATCGCTAAAGAAGAAATGTTTAAAGATGCTGAAAGGCTATCTCAATTGAGAGATAAACTTGAGTCATATTTTGTCAATAATGTAGAAGAAGTGACCGTGAATGGTAATATTCAAAATAGGATGCCTCACGTTTGTAACATCTCATTTAAGCATGTTGAAGGCGAAGGATTAATGATGACTTTCAATCAAAATATTGCGGTATCGTCTGGTTCTGCTTGTACATCTGCATCGTTAGAGCCATCTTATGTTTTAGTAGCCATGGGGTTAGGTGATGATTTAGCACACTCTTCTATAAGATTTAGCCTTGGAAGATTTACTAAAGAAGAAGATATAGATTATGCCATAGAAGCAATAACTAAAGGTGTGAATCATATGCGAGAATTAAGTCCTATATGGGAAATGTACAAAGAAGGAATTGACTTAAGCACAGTAGAATGGGCAGAACATTAAATTTTTTTAATAACAATTTTTTTTCAAAATTATAAAAACAATAAGATAATGGCATATTCAGAGAAATTATTAGATCATTTCAAGAATCCTAAAAATGTGGGGACTCTAGATAAAGACAAAAAAAATGTGGGAACAGGCCTTGTAGGTGCACCGGAGTGTGGTGATGTCATGAGACTTCAAATCGAAGTGGACGCGGCCACAAATAAAATTATTGACGCCAAGTTCAAAACTTTCGGTTGTGGTTCAGCAATAGCTTCTTCTTCGCTAGCTACTGAATGGCTTAAGGGCAAATCTGTTGATGAAGCTCTTACTATAGACAATATGGACATTGTAGAAGAATTGGCTTTACCACCAGTAAAAATACATTGTTCGGTCTTAGCAGAAGATGCTATTAAAAGCGCAATTGCTGATTATAAAAAGAAAAACGAATTAGTAGAAGCATAATTTTGGGGTAAAAATTGGTTTAAACCCCGCATATTTTTTATATATTTTTAAATCATTTCAAATGTTATTTGTTGCGGACAGCGCTAAAGAAAGAATAAGCGAAATTATCAATAAACAAAACCTTTCAGAAGAGTATTTTGTAAGGGTTTCTGTGACAAGTGGTGGTTGTTCTGGCTTGAGTTATGAAATGAATTTCGATAACGAAAATAAGCCCAACGATCAGGTTTTTGATGACAATGGGGTGAAAATAGTCACTGATTTAAAGAGTTTTTTATATCTTTGCAATACTACTCTTGAATTTTCTGGTGGCTTGGATGGAAAAGGTTTTTATTTTAATAATCCCAATGCTGCCCGCACATGCGGATGTGGAGAGAGTTTCGCAGTTTAAACTTATGAGGATTTATTAATACCTAAAATTACAAAATGGGTTGTAACAGTGTTGCAACCCATTTTTTTTGGGATATTATAATTTAAATATTGAGATTGTTGTATAAAATATTAAAGCAGGGTTCAGTTTTACCATTGAGCACCAAATTTTTCAACTAAAATATCATCATATTTATTGGCTTGTATCAATAGGTTTTCAAGCATGGTTTTGAGAGTGATTGTATTGAGATATTGTTCGAAAATAATGAGTGACAATATGATGTTTTTACTATTGAGACTGAAATTAATGCCATTCAAAATATTGTTTTGATTAAGGAGATATAGATATATACTATCTAAATTTTCAAGAGGTAATGAACACAAATAAGCATCCGCTACTATGATTCCATTTTTTTCGGAATAAGAAATCTTAAGTCTTGAACTGCCACTGGGCAAAACCCAATTATTGAGACCTTGACGTACAAGGGGAAGGGCATACCCCAAAGAGACAATTACTTCTTCAATAATTCTGTTAATACCCATAGGGGGCCATTCATTCTCATTCATTAATTCGAATAATTGATTTTTGCAATGCGAGCAAGTGGGTTTTAAGTGTACTTCATCATAAATAATTAAAGTGCAATGAGGACAACGTACCCCAATTTTTCCTTTATATTTTAGGTAGTTTTGTAATATGTCATCGATTACATGAGCTTTTAAAATATTGATTTGAGTATCTTTATTAGTGTAAACAAAAATACCAATTAAATTTCCTTTGTCACAAATTACTGGTCCATACGCTATATTTTTAAGAGGCTTATGGACATCCGAAAAACAAAAATCATTGTGATGTGAGTGTAATTTTTCATTAAAACTAACTTTAAAAATTTCGTTATGTTTACAATCCCACGAAAAATAGGATGCTCCTTCCGAAGATTCATATTTTAAAGAAATTGTTGAAACAGAATCATTGCAAGTGGGCGGAAACTCCAAAAATGCAATATCATATTTTGAATCGAGATAGAGCACTTTTACCACTTTTTTATCAAAATATTTTCCTTCGATTATGACACTTTTTTGACCCTTGACAATATGTTCATTAGTAACTATAATGTTGTGAATTTTAAGAACTATACCTATACCCCAGCTATTAGGTGTAGAAATTTTAACAACAAGGTTTTCTAGCAAGTTTTTAATATTTGTGTCTGGGACGGTCATATTTTAGGTATTTGGGTTGATTATTTTTTCGGGAAAATTACAAATGCCTATTATTTGAAAAAATGATTCAGCAAAAATATATTCATCTTCAGATTTCAATTTTTTATTGTCAATATTCGTATTTGTATAATTATTTTTATGTTTTGTAAGAATAGAATTCATCTCTTGTTTAATATTTTTGAGATGGATTTGACCATTATTTTTATAATAATTTGCTTTAAGGCCTAAGTCAGAAAATATTTTATGATGCCTAATTTGATAATATAGAATAAATAAATCTTCTATGGGTTTAGGTAAAACATAAGAATATAGAACAAATCCTACCACATAGTCCCAAATTGCTAATGCACAATTTTTAAAACCATTTTCATAATACCATCGCGCTTCTTCACAGTGTAGGTTGATAAGGTTTTTTATTTTATCATTTTTTATAGATCTAGCTTCTCCAAATGTAGAAATAACTTCATATATCTCTTTTTCAAAATCCTCGAAGGAGACATCATTCAACAGTTGAATATAACCCATCATTTGATTATTTTTTTCTATAACACTCATATTATTGCTCCCAATATGAAGTTCATGAACATATTTTATTTTTTCCATTATCCGTCCTTCAGGTTTTAGAAGGAAATCAATTTTATAAACAAAACTTAAAATTTGATAGGTCATTGCTCCAGGATATTGAAGATATTGAATTTCTAATTTTTTTTGCTCATTATATAAATGGTTGATTTCTTCTTTAAAAAACTGATATTTTATGAGTTTTTCTGTATGACTAATGGGCCGAATATGGTCAGTATTTATGGGACTTGCACATTTGTACTTCTTCACTATTAAGTCATCATATTTGTCTGCGGAGTTGGCTAATTCCTTTAATCCGTTATATATTTTTTGGGGTGAAGCATCCTCAACAAATGAGTCAAAAACCAAAAGCAAATAATTAGAGTCATCCGTTGCAAATCTACAATATTCTAAGGTGTAGTTAGCTTCTAATATTTCTCGCATCAAGTTTATATCTGGATAAGACAAGTGGACTATTTTGGCAAATGCTTTAAAATGGATATGATCAGCCACCCCTTCAATGATTTTTGATCCTTGAAAAAGCTTAAAGAAAAGTTGTCCTTTGGATATTTTATAACTTAAATTTTCGACTGTTTCTCTCTTTAAAAAATCAAATAAATACATATAACTTTCAATATACTTTGTATTTTCAAAATTTTTAAATGATTTTTCCCACAAATAGTACTTTTCTTCTTGATGATAAATGTCAGAGTATCGCCCCATCTGAAAGTTAGGCAATTCGTTATTTTTACTTTTTATATATTTTGAAAAAATCTTCACAATATCCGTTAAATAAAATTATTGTATTAAATTTGTATTTTTATTTATTTTAAATTATGACTTTTAGAACCGAACTTACAATAGATAAATCGCCTATATCTATCAATCACCACTCGCCAATTTTATTGTTGGGCTCTTGTTTTAGCCAAAATATTGGTTTAAAGTTGCAAAAATATAAATTTAACTGTAGTATCAACCCATTTGGCACTATCTTTAATCCAATTTCTTTAGCATATTTAATAAATCGCTCAGTGAATTGTATTTATGAAGATGAGGATTCTTTGGTTTTATCCAATGGATTGTGGGTTCACCCCAATTACCATAGTCAGCTTAGTCATGTGTCAAAAACAGAAGCTTTAAACCTTATTAATCAAAAAATTGAAACTACTCATAATTATTTAAAAAATTGTAAAATTCTTTTTTTAACTTTAGGTACTTCTATTGTTTATCGATGGAAAGAAAGTAAAAACATTGTGGCCAATTGTCATAAAATCCCACTAATTCATTTTGAAAAAGTAGATTTGACGGTTGCCCAAATGGTGCTTATTGTTCAAGATGTGTTGAAGGCTCTTTTGCAGTTCAATCCTGGTATAAATGTTGTATTTACTGTGAGTCCTGTCAGGCATATTAAAGATGGAATTGTAGCCAACAGTTTTAGTAAAGCTAAACTTCATGTTCTCATTGATGAATTAAAAAATTTGGGGTCAAATTTATCTTATTTTCCTGCCTACGAATGGGTTTTTGATGATTTGAGGGATTATAGGTTTTATGGAGACGATTTAATACACCCAAATGAATTTGCTGTAAATTATATATGGCGTAAATTTTTAATGTATTATTTTGGGGCAGACACTCAAAAAATAATTCAAGAATTGGAAAAGATATGGAATGATGAAAATCACCGTCCATTCAATGAAAATTCAGATGAGCATCAATCGTTTATTAAGGCTTTGGAGTCTAAAAAAGCACTATTTAAAGAAAAATACCCTTATATATTATTATAATTGATTTAAAACAGTGATATATAATCCCCATAAATTAATAGAATTTATATTTGATTAAATTAATTATATAAATTTTAGTAAAATTTTTATCACTTTGTTGGTATAACTTTTCTTACTTTTACATCCAAAATGAAGGTTTTTGTGTATTTATTTTGCACAATTTTCAATATTATTGACCAATACTTAACAAACTTTTTTATGAATATTTTTACGTTTTCTCAAAGAAATTTAATCGTCTTTTTAGCGCTTACATTGAGTGTTTTTGCCTCTAAGGCTATTGCCCAATGCAACATTACTGTAACTAGTCTTCAGCATCCTTCATCATGTTATGCTTCTGATGGATCTTTTGTTATTTCTTCGATAAATAATGGCTGCAATAGAAATTTTAGAGTGTATCTCAACAATAATCAAATAGCACAGGGTCAAGGAAATCTTAATCTTATGAGCTTAGCTGCTGGAGAGTATGAGATTGTCGCAGAACCAGATTGTGGATGTATTAGTCCCTCAATTCGGTTTGTTACATTAGACGCCGGAAGTCCTACACCTATATATCCGCAAGTAAATTCAGGGATTGGTTTTTATTCAGCCAATAAAATATCTGTTTGTCCAAATACAACGGTAAGTTTAGGTATTCAATCTTTGGGCATAAATGGACTGCAAATAGATGGTCCTAATGGCTATTCAAGTAACATTCCCAACGCTTCATCGTATTGGACATTTAATACGGTACAAACCAACCAATCAGGTATTTATACAATATCTTATACAAATTCTAATGGTTGCTTATCTACAACTCAAATAGAATTAAATGTAGGTAATTTAAATGTTGAAACAAGATCAGATACTTCTTTTTGTTTAGGCGGAAACGTTGCATTAAATGCAATTGTTAGGAATGCGAGTACTTGTTTAGAGCCCTGTGCTGCTAGTTTGGATTCCTTGTTAGTGAGGTGGACTTTAGATCAATGCAATGCCTCTTCTACATCAAATATGTTAGATTATTCTGAGTTTATTGCAGAATATCCTTCTACAGGAAATTGTATTTCTGTTAATGCGTCAAACATGTATAGAACTCAAGGCGACCATTCATGTACTCCAGTTATTGGAAGTTACAGTGGGGATATTGGGGTGTGTGTTCCAGCTATGAATAGCTGTAATCCTGATGATTATAATTCGGATAATGCCATAAAAGTTGAAGTTACTTTGACTCCTGACCAGGCAGGTAGGCTAACAAAGTTTTCATTCAATGAACAGTCCCCATTAGATTGGATGACCACCAATGGTTCAAAGGGTGTAAATAATTTTAACACGAAATACCTTATAAGAATATACAAAAATGATGTCTTAGTATATGCTCAAAATGACATTGAAACTGCTAGAACTTGGGCATTACAAGAATTTGATTTGACAAGCATACCGGCTTTTCAAATAACAGAGGTCGCTAACTTTAGATTTGAGTTGCGTGGATATTGCGTCACTCAAAGAGGTGGTGATATGTCGGGTTGGGAAATTGATGATATTAGGATTTATGGTGGATGTTGTACAGGCTTACAACCTACAAATGATGTTTCATATCTTTGGTCAACTGGAGAAACAACTTCAAGTATTGTTGTCACTCCATCGCTAACTACTACCTATACAGTGACTGTAACAGATTGTAGCGGTTGCCAGGACTTGGACGAGGTATTGGTTACAGTGAACCCATTACCAACACCAATCATCACAGGCAATACAACCATTTGTGTGGGTAACAATACGACTTTGACTGCGACTGGCGGCACTTCTTATGTTTGGAACAATGGAGCCACAACAGCATCAATCACTGTTAATCCAACCACAACAACAACATATACAGTCGTAACCACAGATACCAATGGCTGTAGTGCTGAAACATCAGTGACGGTAACAGTGAACCCACTACCGACACCAGTTATCACAGGTAATACAACAATATGTGTGGGTAACAGTACGACATTAACAGCGACAGGAGGAACATCTTATGTTTGGAATAATGGAGCGACCACGGCATCAATAACTGTTAATCCAACTTCTACAACAACATATACAGTCGTAACCACAGATACCAATGGCTGTAGTGCTGAAACATCAGTGACAGTAATAGTGAATCCATTGCCAACACCAATTATTACAGGCAATATTACAATCTGTACAGGAGACAGTACTACTTTGACTGCAATAGGTGGAACGTCTTATGTTTGGAGCAATGGAGCTATCACAGCGTCAATTACAGCGAGCCCCACTGTCACAACTTCTTATACAGTAGTGGTAACAGATGACAATGGTTGTAGTGCAGAAACATCAGTGACTGTTAACGTCAATCCATTACCTGTACCAGTTGTAACATGTCCTCCAGGAGTATGTTTGGGTGAAACAGCTACATTAGAAGCCTCAGGTGGTGTATCATATGTATGGAGTACTGGTGAAACTACTGCGATAATATCTGTGACGCCATTAGTGAACACAAGATATACAGTGACGGTGACAGATTTGAATGGATGTAAAGCGATAAGCTCCCATGCCATCGCAGTATTCCCATTGCCGACACCAATAATTTCTGGAAATTCAACAATATGTTCGGGTGAAAGTACAATTTTAACTGCTACAGGTGGTTCAACATATCTTTGGAGCAATGGTGCCACAACAACTTCAATAAATGTCACTCCAACTTCAACAACGACTTACACAGTACTTGTCACTAACACTGATGAATGTAGCGCACAAACATCAGTGACGGTAACAGTGAACCCACTACCGACACCAGTTATCACAGGCAATACAACAATCTGTGTGGGTAACAGCACGACATTAATGGCGGCGGGTGGCACATCTTACACATGGAGCAATGGAGCGACAACAGCATCAATAACTGTTAATCCAACTTCTACAACAACATATACAGTCGTAGCCA
>CAZBCV010000138.1:0-8453 GCA_964490495.1 uncultured Aureispira sp.
ATAATGAAACTTTTACTCCAGCAAGCCCTGGCTCACCAGCATCCTGAATCCCATTGCCGTTAAGGTCTTCCCATACGAAATCGCCTATGGTGCCACCTTGAATGAAGCCAGCGTCTATATTGAGATTTTGATTCCCGCTTACTATATCGAAAGATGATGTGAGGCTATTAGTATTGATATCTGAATCTAAACTTCTATCTGTTCCGGTATTTTGGATTGTGACAAAATATTGAGAAGCTGCTTCAAAATTGAGATAAAAAGTACCCGGCTTTAAGTCATCAAAGAAATAAAATCCATCCGTATCAGTCACGGTAGTTGATATTAATAAAGTATCATTATTTAAAATCTCAAACAAAGATATTTTGACATTTTCTATGCCAAGCTCACCATCGTTTTGTATGCCATTACCATTAAGGTCTTCCCATACAAAATCTCCAATAGAGACAGGTCTAAAATATCCTGCATCGAAATTCTGCAAATTACCTCCACTTAATAATACTATATCTTTGATTTCTCCTTCAATTGGGTCACTATCAAGTGCATCATCACCTTTTTTAGATAATGTTAATTGAAACCCTGTGGGTGCATCAAAAATTAAAGAGTAATTTCCCGGATTAAGGTTTTCAAACTGATAGTATCCCAATGAATCTGAAGTGGTGGACAAACTCACTAAACTTCCTCTCCCATCGCTGCCTTTCAACATTACAGATACATTAGCTAATGGAGGTTCATTAGATTGAAATAGGCCATCTCCATTGAGGTCTTCCCATGTAAAATCGCCGATAGCTCCTTCTCTATAAAAGCCTGCATCAATCCCAAAGTTATCTCCCTTCGCTGAATATTGCTGTAAAGGAACAAAACCTTGAGCATTGATTTTTGAGTTTAAACTATTATTTCCTACTATAAAAGTCGGTAAAAAACCCTGTGGTGCAACAAACTGAAAAATGTATTGATGTGCAGGAACATTTAGAAACTTGAAATTTCCGTTGGTATCTGTTGTCGTACGTGCTACCACTGTGCTATCTGCCAAAAGTAATCTCACTTCTACTCCGCTTAATCCGGTCTCATTAAGGTCTTGAAGACCATTAAAGTTGATGTCGTGCCATACAAAATCTCCAAAATTGATCAAGGGGGTATATCCAAAATCTATATTTCTATATTTTTTACCAATTTCTACATTAATTATGTCAGTAGAACCCGCTCCAAACGAACCAGTGATATCACTATTTGTGTCGAGATTTACAGGATTGAAAGGCACAAAAACAGTAGATGAAAGTGTGTCAATCCTCAAAAAATAATCACCATTCGTGAGGTTCTTAAATTCATATTTTCCATTGTTATCTGTTAGCGTTTCGGCAATTTGATTGTTATCTTTATCAAATAATTTTACCCTTACATTGCGCACGATATCATCCGAAAAATCACGTAAACCATTGTTATTCAAATCCAACCACGCCACACCACTTATTTCGGAAGAATTACAATCTTGATAGAGAAAATTGCGACAACATCTCTCTACAAATGCATTATTGTGATCATAGATATCTACACAAATCTCATAAATTCCAAAATCCGCAAAAGAAATATCTAAGTCTATAGTTTGATGTTTTGTAGTATGAGAAACCAATCTAAACCCCTCTGGATAATCCCAAATGTAAGATTTGTATCTGTCAAATTTATCAATAAAAAAAGTCAAACATTTTCCATCACAGAATGAATATGCAGGTGTATAGTTGACAACAATTTCTATTTTATCCATCTCTATATTTACAGTGTCATTAGAGATAGTTCTTAGCTGAATTTGATAACCAAAATAGGGACTATTTATGTCCTCTGGCGCCCAACTTTCACCCCATGTATCAGAATCAGAGCCATAACACCATTTTTTATCTGTACCATCAGCATTAGGTTGCCAAGCTTTTTGAAGTTTGGCCATATTTTTTTTATTAATTCCTTTAGGCTCACCATTTCGATCTAATAACAAAATCTCTACTTCATCTATGTCTTGATATCTGTCCGACTGTCCAGTAATATATAGAGAAATACCATTAATTTGTGCTCCCTCAGGTATTTGGAAGCCTAAATTATTTCCTATAAACGATCGAGAACGTCTGATATCATACAGCGTCGTAAAGGCTTTTTGACCGTCTTGAAACTTAACAGCACCAAGATTTTTCCAACCTAAGAATGGCCTAAAAAATATTTCCTTTACATGCGAGGTGGACTCTGCGTCTAAAACAGGTCGAGGTTCAATCGGAACATTGACTGGACATATAGAAGATGTTTGAGAAAAAATATTTATCGATAATAAAACGATAAAAACTAAAGACTGGACACTTCGAATCCAAAAAGAAGAGAGATGAGTTTTCATATTTTGAGTAATGTTATTAAAGTTTAAACCTTATACAATCAACATATATAAAATATTTACATAATATATAACAACATGTTTTATAGCAATAAAATATGCAAATTAAAATTATGTAATAAAATTATACAAATTTTTATAATACGTAGAGACCTTAATATCGGGCAAAGATAAATAACATTTCACAATATATATAATATTTTGATATATTTATTTCATTTTTTTTAAGATTTATATGTATTTAGATAAATTAATAAGTATAAAATAAAATATTATAATTCTCAAAATTTATTAACCGATTCTTCACAATAAGTGCTTTTCGTTTTATACTCATTCAAAAATCTCGTATCTTCGCCCCACCAAATAAAAATGAAACCATATGGTAAGTGTTAATTCAGAGATAGGAGAATTAGAAAAAGTCATCATTCATAGGCCAGATAGTGGCATCGCAAGGGTATCGCCCAAAAAATCGGAAGAATTACTTTTTGATGATATCGTACATCTTCCTCAGATGAAGTTGGAACATGATGTATTCAGAAAAACTCTTCAACTCTTGATAGGCGAAGAAAATGTACTCGAAACCAATAAATTGATCATTGAGGGTTTTGAGGCCAGTCCAGAAATCAAAGAAGAACTCATAGATAAAATTGTGGATTACGAAGAATTACCCACAAATACTAAAGAGTTTTTGATGGGTTTAGAATCCGAAGAATTGACAGAACTCCTTATCACAGGATATTACGCGAAAGAAGACCATATATATTTTGACCCCATTCCCAATTTTATATTTACAAGAGATATAGCTGTAGTCATCAAGGACCATATAGTGATTACCAAAGCAGCCAAATCTGCCCGTTATAGAGAAAATCTTTTAGCGCGATTTATTTTTTATGCCAACCCCATCTTTAAAAACCTAAGTCAAGAAGGAAAAATAATTAATCTCAATCATTTAGATAAATTTCCACCCTCAAAAAAAGGGGAAGTTGTCTCTATGGAAGGCGGTGATATGATGAAACTCAATGACGATTTTGTACTGATTGGTTGTTCGGAACGGACCACGGACTATGCCATCAAAAGCTTATCCAAAGTGCTTTTTGAAAAGGGCCTTACCAAAAATATAGCTCAAATAAACATACCTAATGATAGGTCATGTATGCATATTGATACACTCTTTACACACATCAATACTAATGATGTTGTCTGCTATAAACCTACAGTATATGATGGCGTTAGTTCTAATGTGGTCGTGTATCGCAGAAACGGTGCTGTGGTCACTTATGACTCTGTCAAGTCTTTCTTCCTACATGAAATCAATCCTAATATCAATTTTATTTTTGCAGGACAAGGTATCTCTCCTTATCAAGAGAGAGAGCAATGGACGGATGGTTGTAATTTAGTGGCCATAAGACCTGGAGTCGCATTGACCTATGATAGAAATCCACGCACCGAAGTAGCTCTAAAAGAAGCCGGTTACTCTATTATACACGCCACGGATTTTATCAAAGAAGTAGAAAAAGGGAAAATAGATCCTAAATCCATCACAAATACTATTATTACATTGCCTTCAAATGAACTTTCAAGGGCGCGTGGAGGTTCACATTGTATGACATGCCCAGTTATCAGAAAATCGATGTAAACTAGCCTGACGTTTAAGAGTCCAAAAGCACTAAACTAAAATTAAGCCATTGGCCCAAAATATTATGTACAGTTACGATTATATAAAAAGAGTAAGATACGGAGAAACAGACATGATGGGATATCTCTATTACGGCAATTATGCACAGCTATATGAGATAGGACGAGTGGAAACCCTGCGCAGTTTGGGACTGACTTACAAAGATATGGAAGCAGTACATAGGATTATGATGCCTGTAGTACATGTAGAATCTAGATACCTTAAGCCTGCCAAATATGATGATGCACTAACAATACGCACAATTTTGAAGGAAATTCCAGACAGAATGATTGTATTCCAAACTGAAATATACAATGATGAAAATGATCTTTTACACACAGCCACAGTCAAATTATTATTTATAGATATGGACCATCAAAAGCGTGTTAAATGTCCAGAATATTTAGTCAATGCTTTAAAACCCTATTTTTGAGAAAAGAAGACATAAGGCTGATAAAAAAAATCTATAAAATACCTTTTGTGCTTCCTTTGCTGCATTGGTCGAGGAATTATAGTCCTCCTGGTTTTTCCAAAATATCTTTATATCAAGCTCTCCGATTTATTATCATAGAAGCTCAAAAAGAAAATATTGCAACTAGGGCCAACTCCGTAGCTTTTAGCTTGTTTTTATCCATATTTCCAGCTATCATCTTCTTGTTTACTCTTTTGCCATTACTACCCATAGTGCAGGATTATACTGCCACATTGAGTGACCAATTACAGGGTGTGATTCCAGATAATGCTCACGCCTATATCTTCGGCATCATCAGCGACTTGACTTCTATCAAAAGAGATGGGTTATTGTCCTTAGGTGCGATCTTAGCATTATTTTTTTCATCCAATGGCATGGTAACATTGATGTCAGGGTTTGACAAGGCTTATAACGATACTTTCAAACATAGACCTTGGTGGAAAACTCGACTCATTGCTCTAGCCTTAACAGGAATATTGACATTACTTCTAATATTATCATTGGTCATTGTGGTAGTCCAAAACAATCTTATTTCTGCCCTAAGGAACAGTTTCGAAATACCAGAATTTTTTCTCTTTTTGTTTCCACTTATCAACTGGGGATTGGCTATTGGACTCGTCTATACGGGTATCAGCATTATCTATAGATACGGTCCATCAATGTATAGGCGCATACCTTTTTTAAATATTGGTAGCATTGTGGCCACTTTATTGTCTTTATCAACTTCCCTCATTTTTAGTTACTTTATCAATAATTTTGGGCTTTACAATGAGATATATGGCTCTATAGGTGCATTGATTGTCATTATGGTATGGATACAGCTCAACTCATATATTATCCTTATAGGTTTTGAGCTCAATGCCAGTTTAGCTGTTCATAAAACTTTGAGGTATTTAAAGAAACAAAGCCTTATAAAATTGGATTAGATTATTGATTTATTTCATCTGTATATTTTATTTATTTTTAATGGTCAGATGGAAATTGATAAGCAAATCTAAATCTTTGGTTTTATCGAACTTGCGTTTAGCATGAAAAATAATCATCTCGGTTTGTGTGTTATTGCTCATGCTCATTTCATGTCTTTATATCCCTTCTCATAAATTTTAGAGCGGGAAGTCATAATTAATAAAGAAATAAAAAAACATTTTTCTTGTAGATTTAAAATATTTATTACATTTGTCGCACCAATGTAACGAAACCCATGATATACTCTTTCTTTAACACTGTAATAAAGGGATACCTAAAATATAGGATGACCAAATTTCAAAAAAACTATACAGAGCCCTTTTTACTACAGGAAGAGGTTTTGAAAGATTTGGTGACTCAACTGAGAAAAACAGAATATGGCAAAAAATATAATGCAGAACATATCCTTAATGAAAAAACTTTTAAAGAAAATTTACCCATCACAGCCTACGAAGACCTATTGCCTTATATTCAAAAAATGATGGAAGGCGCATCCAATGTTCTCTGGCCGGGCAAAACCAAATGGTATGCCAAATCCTCAGGCACTACCAATGACAAAAGTAAATATATTCCTATCACAGATGATAATTTAGATGATAATCATGTCACGGCTGGTTGGGATGCTATGACCATTTTGTATAATAATAGACCCGACGCTACAATATTTGATGGAAAAAACCTTATCATGGGAGGTTCTCTCATGCAAATGGAAAGTGGAATCACTATAGGAGATGTATCTGCAATTTTACTCCATAGAATGCCCGCAGTAGGACGACCTTTTTATACCCCTGATTTCGATGTGGCACTTATGGCCGACTGGGAGAAAAAAATTGATCTCATGGTGGAACAGTGCATACACGAAGATGTGGTCATGTTTGCTGGTGTACCTACTTGGACCATAGTACTTTTCAATAAAATTCTCGAAAAAACAGGCAAAAACAACATTTTAGAAGTATGGCCCAATGTCAAAACATATCTTCATGGTGGAGTGGGATTTGACCCCTATATAAAACAATTTAAAACTTTTTTACCCCGTGAAGACTTTGAATATTATGAAGTGTATAACGCTTCTGAAGGTTACTTTGCAGTACAGGATCGACTCAATGAAAAAGGAATGTTGCTCCTTTTGGACAATGCCATTTATTACGAGTTCATTCCTATGGACATCTATGGTACAGACCGGCAGGAAGCTTTGACTCTAAGAGATGTCGAAGTAAATAAAGATTATGTCATTGTAATATCAACATCTTCTGGCCTATGGCGTTATATGCCTGGTGACTTAGTGCGTTTCGTGTCAGTAAACCCTTATAGAGTGATGGTCAGCGGGCGGAGCAAACATTTCATCAATGTGTTTGGTGAGGAAGTCATGGTGCACAATACTGACGCAGCCCTCAAAGAAACCTTAAAAGTATGTGGTGGTGAAGTGTCCGATTATACAGTAGCTCCTATTTTCCTCAATGAACAAGGCAAAGGAGGACATGAATGGTTAATAGAATTCAAAGAACCACCCCAACAAATAAATGAATTTGCGAAAATGTTGGACCAAAATTTAAGAAATGTCAATTCAGATTATGACGCCAAACGCACCAAAGATATAGCATTACAACCTTTAAAATTAGTGGTTGCACAACAAGGCCTATTTAATCTTTGGCTTAAAAACAAAGGAAAATTGGGAGGACAATCCAAAATTCCCAGATTAAATAATGACCGCAAACTTATAGAATCTCTTATTGAAATTAATCATTGAAATATGAACGATAGTTTTGAAATAATTTATAATCAACTGCAGTTAGACTCTAATGAAACTGTCTCTGACGAAAAACTCCTTGAAGTTATATCAGAAAAAGTAGCATGGTATCTACAAAGTGACCCCGATTTATTGATGAGTTACCTCTATAGATTGGACGTGGCTGAACATAAAATAAATCATGCTCTCTCTTTTCATGCGGATGATGAACCTAACATTGGCATCGGCAAACTTATCCTCGAAAGACAAAAACAAAGATGGGACAGCAAAAAGAAATACAAAGTAGAACCTATAGAGGGTTGGGAGTTTTAAGGTATGAGACCTCATCATGAAATTATATAAAACCAAAGGCATTGTCTTTAGGACTCTTAAATACTCCGAATCTAGCATCATTGCAGATATTTATACCCAAGATAAAGGGCTCAAATCCTACATTATATCAGGCGTAAGGCCGGGTAAAACAGGAGGAAAAGCTTCTATTCTAAGACCACTCAATATATTAGATGTGGTAGCTTATGAAGCGGATGGCGACAAACTTTCACGCATAAAAGAACTGTCCTTAAACTTCCATTACCAAAAAATAAATTTTGAAATAGTGACTTCTTCTATGGCCTTATTTATTTTGGAAGTATCTAGAAATGCCCTCATAGAAAAAGAAACCAACGAACCACTGTATCATTTTATTGAATCATGGCTTCAATATTTGGACCAAACAGAGTCTTATTCGCCATGTTTTCATTTATTATTTATGGTAGAATTGAGTGGACATTTGGGTTTTGGCCCAATGCTCAATTGTACTGAAGCGACACCCATTTTCGACCTCATGGAAGGTTCATTTTGCGATGTCGTGGCCGACCACAGATATTTTATAGAAAAAGACCGCGCCCAACTTATCTATCAACTTTGCCGCTACACTAAAGAAAAACTTCCAGAATGGAAAGTCTCTAAATCCTTCCGGGATCTATTGGTAGAAGATATGATTCTCTATTATAGACTTCACATCCCCAATTTCAAAGAAATCAAATCTTTGGAGGTACTGCGACAGGTATTGTAGGGGAGTATTGAATTTTAATTTACTCTTTCCAATCGAAATGACGGCGCCTTATTTTGGGATGATGGAAAAAACAGGGCGGCAGAGATTTCTCCTTTCAGTCGAAATGACGTTGCCGGCAAATGAGGAATGAGGAGTAATTTTTGGGATATTTTTTTTAAAATTATAAATATT
>CAZBCV010000138.1:8463-8674 GCA_964490495.1 uncultured Aureispira sp.
AGTGCTGTAAGCACGGATCATATAATTCCTACGCGTTTTAATCCGTAGAAAAATAAATCCCACGAACAATGCATAATTTAAAACAATTATTTATTTTTGTAATTTATCTAAATCTAATTAAACCTATAAATTTTTCAGAAAATGGCTAATACTTATCTGGGATTTTTTAATAAAAATTCTATTGGCAATAATAGCTGTTCTTTAATTCCGG
>CAZBCV010000139.1:0-8634 GCA_964490495.1 uncultured Aureispira sp.
GCACTTCCTTCAGCATCGTATTTGGCAGAAGGTGAAGTGATGACTTCTACTTTTTTGATTTGGTCTGCAGGAAACATTTTGAGCGCATCCGCTACATTGCTCGAAAACATACCTGAAGGTTTACCATTAATGAAAATTCTGACATTTTGCGAACCTCTCAGTGACACATTTCCATTGAGGTCCACTGCCAATAAGGGTACTTTTCTCAAAACATCTGTGGCGTCTCCACCCGCTATTGAAGCATCATTTTCGGCATTGAAAACCAACTTGTCCGCTTTGTTTTCTATTAAAGATTTTTCCTCGGTGATTTCTACGGCATCCAAAAGGTAGCTTGCAGGCACCAATAATATATCGCCCAAATTGATATCCGGTGTTTTTAATGAAGTTTCTAACTCTACTTTTTTTTCATTATAGCCCAAAAAAGATACATAAACATCATATTTGCCAGTCTGAATGTTTTCAAACTTGAAAAAGCCATTGTCTTCTGAAAGCACACCATTTAATACTGTAGTGCTGCCCCTTCTTTTGAGAGTGACTGTGGCAAAACCGACCACATCTTTGGACAATGTATCTATCACACGACCCTCAATTTTTCCTTTGATATTATTACCCTTTCCAGCTCCACCCATAGGAAACTGTGCAGAGAGCTGAAAAGAAAATGCCAAAAAACAAGTGGCAAATACAACCTTAAAAATGTTCATCAGTATCTAAAATTTGACAATTAAATGACAAAAGTAGTAGAATGTTCTGAAATAGGTTAGGGAAAATAGATAAATAGACGGAAAAATGGGATGAATGGGGTGGAAGAAGAAACTTTTATTACTCCTCAGTCTCATCCTTTTGAGGTGGCTTGAGCATTTTTGTCATTTTTTTTATGAAAGCGATGAAGTCTTCAGAACTTTCGATACGTTCTTGTTGAATCATTTCTTGGAAGGTTTCCATAAATATATTAATTTCTTCCATGCGGGTGGATAAATTTTCTATATTTTGAGTATTCCAATATTGAGATTCATCTTCTAAGCTAAAATCTGTAAAATACTTTTCTGAGATATATCGCAAAAACTCCATCAGTTTTACGAAGCCATCGGGTTGGTCAAAAAAAGTTTTGACAGAAATATTATAAATCATATTTTCTGCATCATACTTGTCGCTTCCTTCAGAAATCTCTGGTTGTGGGTTTTCGTCGTTGAGATTGAGCTTTACAGTGATAATCTTTACATTGCCTTCCTCATGATTTTTGAGCAATTCTTTAAGCCAAGGATTGTACAATCTTCCTTCACTGCTAAATACAAAACTGACTGGTTCTGAATTTTCAGGCGTAAAAACGATACCATAGTCTAAATCATCCGGCGGAAAAGCAAACTCTCCATCAGGATATTCTGTTTCGAATACGTCATATTTCCATTTTAAGATATTACAGATATCCTCTACCTCTTCAATCAATTGAGATAGAAGTCTTGCACTTTTTAAATGGCCTCTATAATGAAACGAAGTACTCATTTTGTCGTTAGTATTTATTAATTAAAGACATTTATGAAGAAAATGTTTTAACCACTGACTTTATTTTATAAAACTACACCCTATTCACTTCAATGTTCAAATACACTTCATCCACTATTTCTACGCTTTCGCCACCGACATTATTTAACAATTCTATGCTCACGCCCAATACTTCATTTTTGATATAGTCAGAAAACTGAGCTACAGCGGGTCTGATGATTTCGTGGTCTTGTATTTTGATCGCGATTTTGTCTGTTACATTAAAATCGCTTGATTTTCTTATATTTTGAATGCGATTGACCAATTCCCTTGCTATACCTTCGGCCACGAGGTCCTCATTAAGTTGTATATCTAAGGCCACTGTAATATCTCTATCTATGGCCACTTGCCAGCCGGGTATCTCGTCGAATGTGATTTCAACATCTTCTTTTGTGATATCAATAGACTCTCCATCGATATTTAAAGTATAGCGGTCTTCTTTTTCTAAAATTTGAATGGCTTTTTGGTCCATATCGGCAATCAGAGCGGCACCTTCTTTCATGGACTTACCCAATTTTTTACCCAAAGTTTTGAAATTGGCCTTGGTTTTTTTGGTAATAAACCCTTCTGTATCGGTGATGTATTCTATGTTTTTTACATTAACCTCTGAGAGAATCAATTCCTTAACAGCTTCTACTTGATCTATAAAAGAGGCATCTAAAATAGGTAACAATATCTTGGTCAAGGGTTGACGAACACGAAGATTTTCTTTCTTGCGAATGGATAATACCAATGACGAAATGCGCTGTGCATAGTCCATGCGTTGTTCCAATTCTTTATTTATGGCTTGGGCATTATAGCGTGGAAAATCTGCCAAATGTACTGAAATGTGGGGTTCTAATCCTGATACTTCATTCAAATTTTTGTATAACCAATCCGAAAACATAGGTGCCACAGGAGCCATGAGTTTGGACAACGTGCTCAAACATTCGTAAAGCGTCTGATAAGCTGCTATTTTATCATCTGTGTAGTCGCCTTTCCAAAATCTTCTTCTGCACAATCTCACATACCAATTGCTCAAATGTTCATCCACAAAATTCATGATAAGTCTCGTGGCATTGGTCGGTTCGTAATTGGCCAATTCTGCTTCAACATTTTGAACCAATGAATTAAGCAAACTGATGATCCATCTGTCTATTTCTGGTCGTTTTTCCAAAGAAATATAGGCTTCGGAAAACCTAAATTCATCTATGTTGGCATATAATGCAAAAAATGAATAGGTATTGAATAATGTGCCAAAAAATTTCCGTCTTACTTCGTCTATACCCTCGAGGTCAAACTTCAGATTGTCCCATGGTTGAGCGTTGGAAATCATGTACCAACGTGTGGCGTCAGCGCCATATTTTTCTATGGTTGTGAAGGGGTCTATGACATTGCCCAAACGTTTGGACATTTTTACCCCGTTTTTGTCTAAAACAAGTCCATTTGAGACTACATTTTTATAGGCTACACTTTCGAAAACCATACTGGCTATGGCGTGTAATGTAAAAAACCATCCCCGGGTTTGGTCCACACCTTCAGCAATAAAGTCGGCTGGATATTTTGTTCCTTTATTGATTAAATCTGCGTTTTCCATCGGATAGTGGAGCTGCGCATAAGGCATGGCACCAGAATCAAACCACACATCGATAAGATCCAATTCTCGCTTCATAGGCTGTCCTGTTGGTGATACTAATATGACATCATCTATATATGGCCTATGCAGATCTTTAGGTACGGATTGATTAAGGTTGAGTTTTGGGTTGGCTTCAGAAATAGCCTGTTCCAATTCAGCTATTGATGAGATACAAATTTCTTCCGACGAGTCCTCTGTTCTCCAAATTGGTAGTGGAATACCCCAATATCTTGAGCGAGATAGATTCCAATCATTAAGATTTTCTAGCCAATTGCCAAAACGTTTTTCACCAGTACTGGCAGGTTTCCAATTGATAGTTTTATTGAGTTCTATCATCTTGTCTTTCATGGCTGTAGAGCGGATGAACCAACTATCTAAAGGATAGTAAAGTACGGGTTTGTCTGTTCGCCAACAATGTGGATAACTGTGAACATATTTTTCGACTTTAAAGGCTTTGTTTTCTTCCTTCAATTTTATGGCTATGTCCACATCCACCGATTTTTCAGGTGCTTCACCGGGACTAAAATATTCGTTTTTGACATATTTGCCGCCAATTTCAGGAAGATCTGCTCTGAATTTTCCTTGCAAATCTACCAAAGGCACAGGATTTCCATTGTCATCCAAAACCAACATTGGCGGCACTTCAGGTTCAGCTTCTTTGGCTACTTTAGCATCGTCAGCGCCAAAAGTGGGCGCAGTGTGGACCACTCCAGTACCATCTTCAGTAGTGACAAAAGCTCCACCTATGACTCTAAAAGCATTTTCTGGATTTTGATAAGGCAATGCGTAGGGCAGTAACTGATGATATCTGATGCCTAAAAGTTTTTCTCCTTTGATTTCTGTGAGTAGGATGTAGGGTATTTTTTTATCCCCTTCCTTATATGCCATTAAGTCCGTCTCATTCTCTACGAGCTGGTATTTTCCACCCATTTGTTTAGAGATAAGATTTTTGGCCAAAATGATATTGACTTGTAAATGTGTATATTGATTATAGGTTTTAATCAAAACATAATCGATTTTTGGGCCCACTGTCAATGCTGTATTGGATGGCAGTGTCCACGGTGTAGTAGTCCAAGCTAATATGTGGATTTCTCCAAAACCCTTTAATTCTTGTGGTAAAGTTTCTACTCGAGTCAAAAACTGCGCCGTTACAGAAGTATCAGTAACATCTTTGTAACAGCCTGGTTGATTCAATTCATGCGAGCTTAATCCGGTACCTGCCGCTGGTGAATAAGGTTGTATAGTATATCCTTTGTACAGTAAATTTTTTTTGTATAATTGCCCCAATAGCCACCAAACGGACTCTATATAATTATTATCAAAAGTGATGTATGGATTATCCAAATCGACCCAATAGCCCATTTTTCGTGTGATGTCATCCCAAACATCTTTGTATTGCATGACAGTTTCGCGGCATTTGGCATTGTAATCGTCAACGGTAATTTTTTTACCTATATCTTCTTTGGTGATACCTAACGAACTCTCAACACTTAACTCTATGGGAAGACCATGCGTGTCCCACCCCCCTTTTCGTTCTACACGCTTACCTTTCATCGTCTGGAATCGGCAAAAAATATCTTTGACAGTCCGACCCATAACGTGGTGAATTCCTGGTTTGCCATTGGCAGAGGGTGGTCCTTCATAGAATACGAAGGTATTGTCTTCAGGTCGTTGTGTGACACTTTTTTGAAAAACATCTTGAGCCTCCCAAAAGGCTAATATTTCTTTATCTATTTCGGGAAGATTGAGCTGTTTCAGACTATCATTATACTTTGCCATGGCTAAAAGTTGGATATTTTTTTTAAACAAATAGCCACAAAGGTAGTAAAATTATAAAAAATGGAATAAGTAAATAAAGTTTTAAAAGGGAAAGAACTTTATTGCTTCATAAAATTATAATGAACCTTAAAACAATTCTTTCAGATATGAGTGCTATTGAAGGTCATTTCGTTCAGTTTTTTTAACAAAATTGGATAAAATCAATATTATTATTTAAAAAAATGAAGTCTATCAATATTTTTATTATCTTTGTGATTGTAAATTGTTCTAATTTTTTAAACCCCATTAAATTATTAAAAAATGAAACCTTCCATTCGTTTATTTTTATTCGGCTTTTTGTCCGCAGTATTCTTGTTTAGTTGTGTTATTGTATTAAGTTCTTACACAAAAAAGGAAACTATCACTTCAGACAATTTCTTAGAAAGCATGGCCATTTCATGGGATGAAGCCGTCAGTTTAAGAAATTTTTATAAAGCAAACCAGCCTTTGAAAGTACAAAGTGGGAATAGTCAAGTTCCATTAGAAGGGTTTACTATAGAAGCCAACCAATTACTGGAAATTATATCCAACAATAAAGTAGGAGGAAAGGCCGACCAAGTGATGTTTTATTTGGGAGCAGAAGCCCCAGATAGAGGAAGTAGTTTACCAAAATACAACTTAATAGCAGTAGGATTGAATGGTGGACAATTAATGATCCCATCTAGTCCAGAAGGCAAAAGTAATCCTTCACAATCTTCTGTATTTGATAAAGCAAGCCCATGTCCTCCATTCTGTCCTGAATAATGTATTTTGATCTTTTTCATATCATCTATTATTTTGCATTATTTGCTGTAAGCCTTTTTGGTTTATTACGATTTAGCAAAATAGACATTGGATTCAAGTGGTTAGTGTCTTTGGTTTTTTTGACCTTGGTTCTAGAAATAATAGCCAAAGTGTTCCCAAAGTATTATCACTTTTCCAATAGCATATTGTATCATTTTTTTACTTTAGTTGAATATGGTATATACGTTATCATATTTTCAAAATTTTTTAATTCAAAAAGAATTTCAAAAATCTTATACGTTTCTTGGGTGGTTTTGTTGGTAGCAGAAGTTTTAAATACCATTTATTACCAACCCCTTAATGAAAGTAACACAAATATAATGATATTTGAAAGTGTTCTATTGGTGTTTTTTGCCTTATTGCTTTTCATAAAAATAAAAAATTCATTGTATTATGAAAACCTCTTATTAGAAGGTGTTTTTTGGTTCAATAGTGCTATTTTAGTTTATTATTCTTTCAACAATCTAGTATGGGGATTTCACAGTTTTAAAGTTTACAACTTGGAAAACCCACCGATGATCATTTATAAAATCAATTTACTTTTTGCCGCCTTTTTATATATAGTTTATGGTTATTCTATTTATCTCAATTATAAATCGACCCAAAAAGACAAAATAGAAAAACATGGATAATACATTAATCACTTCAACAGACGTCGTTATATTTTTTGTCTCTGGATTATTGGTCATAGGCTTGATGTTTGGGTTTATTTTATATTTTCTTTTATCTTACCGCCAAAAAAGAAAGGATTATATATTGCTAGATACACAAAAGAAAGAAATTGAAAAACAAAGGCTGATTCTTGAAAACACATTATTAGAACTCAAACAAACCCAAAATCAACTTATCCAATCTGAAAAGATGGCTTCGCTTGGGGAGTTAGTGGCTGGCATTTCACACGAAATTCAAAACCCTATTAACTTCGTCAACAATTTTGCTTCCTTAAATCAAGAATTAATGCTTGAGCTCAAAGAAGAAATAAAAAATAATAATCATGAAGAAGTATTAATTATTGCAGACGACATTATCCAAAATGACATCCGAATATACGAACATGGAAAAAGAGCTGGTGACATCATAAAAAGTATGTTAGAACACAGTCGTCCCGGAAAAGGTCAAAAGGAATTCATTGATATCAATGTGATGTGTGAAGAGTACATAAAAGTAGCCGCTGCCGAAAGTAAAATTAAGTTCGGGTTTTTTACTTTTTCATTTCATCATGACTTTAACCCCAAAATAAGTCCATTGGAGTTGATGAAACAAGATATAGGACGTGTTTTACTCAATTTATTAAATAATGGATTTTATGCTATTCATCAAAGATATCTTACAGAAAAGGAAATTGAAAACTCGCACTATGAACCACAAGTAACTATAAAAACGGATATCTTAGACAATAAAGTTATCATAAGTATAATAGATAATGGTGAAGGAATTAAACAGGAAGATATGGATAAAATCATGCAACCATTTTTTACCACAAAACCTACTGGAAAAGGAACTGGTCTGGGTTTATCTTTGGCCAATGATATAGTAAGAGCCCACAATGGTAATATATCGGTAAAAAGTCAATTAAATGAAGGGACTACATTCGCCATAGAACTTCCTATCCAAAATAGTTAATATAAAATAGGCCTCACAATCAAAAAAATTGTGGGGCCTACTGTTTTAGGTTTTGGATATTAAGGTGTCTTTATCACACAACTCTTATTCAAAATGAGGATAAACATATTGGGCCATAAATGCTTTCATTTCTGCTTTTTTGGATTCCTCCTTAAATTGATCAATAACTTGGTCATAATCCTCTTTTACAGAAATATTGTATTGGGTTTGTTGAGAAACACAATCGGGTATCCATATTCCATGAATTGTAAAAGAAAACTGTAAGTCAGGATGATGAAGTTTGCACACGGGACCTTGAGATAAGTTGGCCGCATCAAAAATCCAAACTTCACGGGTATATTGATCCAAATCATTGTCTATGTCGCTATTTCCATTCACCATGGTACATAAAATATAACCGTCCATTTCAGGATCTATAGCATTTAAGTCGTTGGAAGCTCGTTTTCGCGGCACAAACTGAAGTGACCTAAAGTTTTCGTTCATTTTGAATACCCAAAAGTCATCTTCTATTTTCATTGTTTGGGTATCTTGTCTGAACAAACAAAAAGGAATACCTTTTTTCGTATATTCTAACAATTTGTCAGTAGGTATAATTCTATTTTCATAATCGTGGTACAATGACCAAATGTAATGAGTCAACATGCGTTTGTCTAAACCATAAGATTGCCAATAATTTTTTTTGATTTTACTTACAGCAACTTCTCCAGAAATAATATCCCTATATGTATTCAGACCTACTGCCCACGTATGTGCTTTAACGTGTTGTGTGTCATCACCTTCAAATCCTTTTTCAAAAATTATATCTTGATGCACTATTTCGCCTGTTGAGCCATTGATTTGAAATTTTCCAATTCGTCCGATATCCATTTCTCCACATGTCATCAAACCGATAGTATTTTTTCTTACATGGCTATGGTCTGTAGCAAGTCTGTCATAGGGTCGAATCCATTCTGCGGCACAACTTGCTGTATTATGGGCGGTGTGAATAGTAATGACTTGATCGGGATTTTCGTAATCAATGGAATAGTGTACAGTTTCAAGAGGAACGATAACTTTTACGGCTTTTACAGTGGTTGTATCAGAAGTGAGATCTTTTCTATTAATGAAATAAAGAGGTGTTTCTGGCAAAACAGTTTTTGAAGTGACCCATCTCAACAACTCGTCTAACCATGGCATATTGGGTAAGGGATCACTAAAAAGAATATCTAAGGCAAATTTGAGAGATGAATCTACTAATACGATATAGTCTTTTGAGA
>CAZBCV010000140.1:0-8602 GCA_964490495.1 uncultured Aureispira sp.
CGTGGTATTCGATGGCGTCATTGATGCTGGAGGTGGCGAGCAGGGCATTGAAGCGGCGTCCACCGGTGGCGGCGTCGTGCTTGGCGAGGATGGCCTCGATGACGGCGCGTTTCGCAATGCCTTCGCCGGGCTTGGGCGCTTTTTTGCCTTTCTCCTCCTTGGGCTTGAAGTAGTCGATGTGGAAGCGCAAAACGTTTCCGTCCTCAATGGCGTGGGTGATGGTGTAGGCGTGGAGCTGCTTTTGGAAGAGGTCTTCTGTGGTCTTCATTGAGGCCTGTTCGGCCTCGATCTTCTGCTGGGCGGCGTTGGCCTCAAAGATAGGCGTGCCGGTGAAGCCAAAGAGCTGGGCTTTTGGGAAAAAAGTTTTGATAGCCTTGTGGTTCTCGCCAAACTGGGAGCGGTGACACTCGTCGAAGATAAAGGCGATGCGGCTGTCCTTCAGGGCTTCGAGCTGCTCCTTATAGGTGGGTTGGCCGTTCTTCGTGCGCTGCTTATTGCGCTTGCTGTTTTGATCTAAGGCGAGGCCAAGCTTCTGGATGGTGGTAACGATCACCTTATCCGCGTAGTCATCGGAAAGCAGACGGCGCACGAGAGTGGCGGTGTTGGTGTTTTCCTCGACGCAGCCTTCCTGGAAGCGGTTGAACTCCTCGCGCGTCTGGCGATCAAGATCCTTGCGGTCCACGACAAAGAGGCATTTCTCGATATCGGGATTGTCCTTCAGCAGGGTGGATGCCTTGAAGGACGTGAGTGTTTTACCGCTGCCGGTGGTGTGCCAGATGAAACCGTTGCCACTGTCATCGTGAATGCATTGCACCAGATTCTTCACCGCATAGACCTGATACGGGCGCATCATGAGCAACTTTTGCTCGCTGGCGATGAGCACCATATAGCGGCTGATGGTCTGGCCCAGCGTGCATTTCACGAGGAAGGTCGCAGCGAAGTCATCCAGGTGGGTGATCTTCGTATTTGCCTCATCAGCGAACTGATAGATGGGCAGGAAGCGCTCCTCAGTGTTGAAGGCAAAGTGGCGGGCGTTGTTGTTGGCGAAGTAGTAGGTGTTGCCTCGATTGCTAACGATGAAGAGCTGGAGGAAGCAGAGAAGGGTTTTGGTGTAGCAGTTGCCGGGGTCGTTTTTGTAATCGACGATCTGTTCCATGGCCCGGCGCGGCTGGATGCCGAGGGTCTTCAGCTCAATCTGCACGCAGGGCACGCCATTGATCAGAATGAGCACGTCGTAACGGTGGTGGCTGTTGTCCGTGTTGATGCGGAGCTGGTTGATGACCTCGAAGGTGTTTTTGCACCAGTCCTTGATGTTGACCAGGGTGTAGTTCAGCGGCGTGCCGTCATCGCGGGTGAAGGCATTGATTTGGCGAAGGACCTTGGCGGCGGTGAAGACATCGGGCGTGACGATCTCGTCGAGCAGTCGGGCAAACTCGGCATCGGTCAGATGCACTCGGTTAAGCGCCTCGAACTTTTCGCGGAAGTTTTGCTCTAGGGTGATGCGATCGCGGATGTCGGGGCGATAACTGTATTTGAGATCGCTCAGCTTTTCGATCAAGGATTGTTCGATTGCTTGTTCAGTCATCGCTACGCTTATCGAGTGCAGAAGGGTAGCCTTGTGGCAGCAGGCCTTTAGACGAAGACCTCTATAGTACTGAGAATTTCTGCTGTCCCCATGCGTAAATACTCATTTTGGCATTTTGGGGTAGTCAGTATCCCCTCGTTTTCAATGGAAAGGAGGAGATACCAGCCCAACCACCACAGGCATACTCAGGCGGGGTTAACTGCGGGGTAAAACAGTACCAAAGTAACCGTTAGGCAACAAACTGCTCTAGATATTAAAGTGCCTTGGAAAGGAGGGAATTTAGCGAATAAGTATACATGCTTCATCTGCTCTTTCATTTAGGCTTTCGCGGACAGAAGTGATTATCTCATCTTTCTGATTTCTAGAAATAAACTCATCTTCTAAAGCACTGACAAGCTTTTTTTCGATTTCACGACGCTTCTCTTCCATTGCTTCATCCATTCTATCTTCAGGTAGCAAAGACCCCCTAAGCCAAAGCGGTATATTTGTATTTTTGATCTTTTTATCTGCAGCACCTTTCAATGATTCTCTTGAAATCATTCCTGTCGCTACTCCAGCAGTAATAACAACGGGATAAAGAGCCCAGAAAATTATGCTAGATAAAATTCCTGCAATTCCAGTCGTAAGAAACAGAGCAGCTATCATTAGTGCTCCCCCTGAGGTAATTCCAGTAGCCCAACCAACAACATTACCAGCGGCACTAGTCATAGAACTTCCTGGTTTTACAACACCTTTAAATTCACTCCCATCTAAATCAATAGACGATGGAGAGATAGATACTGTCATCGATTTACTTGGAATATCATATTTTTCGCAAATATCAAAAGTTAGCAAGTCAATTTTTGGAACCAACTTATTTACCCAAAACATGGTGCTTTGCACGAAAATTGATTCTGCTTCTTCCTCCACGAATAAATTAATTTTAGAAGTCAATTCTGATTCCATGTCGGAAAGAGTTTTAAGTTCACCTTCAACCCATCTCTTTGAGCAACTTATACTGATTTTTTTGCAAGTTTCAAATAGATTTTTCGCAATACATTTGTATAGCTCTGGAAACTCTTTCTGAATCACATTTATGAGCTTGTCGGAGGCAATAAGTTCTTCTATCTCCTGCCTGAATGCCTTAACTCTGATGTCAGTTCGACCTGCTATAGCTAATCCTCTAGAAACGACTAAGTGTGGTTCTAAACCCACTCTAAATATTGAGCCTGGAAATACTTCTTGACAAATACTTTGGGTGAATTTCATCCGGGAACCACCACCTGTCAGCAAAATTAATTCAGGGTCTTGGCCATTTAGGCTCTCCTTGCAAAGCACAAGCGACTTATGAAAATATTCTGGCCAGGACAAGTTATCAAGCTCAGGAATTCGAGTTGAAAGAATGGCATCCATATCACTCTTATAAATATCAATATCAAAATACTTTTTACTCCCAATTTTTTCGCTTTCGGAGCAAGGTGTTTCAAACCAGTCAAGATCATTAACTTTTGAAAAATACTTTTCTTTAACATATCGACATTTCAGCAAACACTTAGTCTTTATTTCAGGATTTTTTTCAAATATGTTAATAAAGTCATTCTTCTCATCACTCTGATTTTCAATGGCCTTATCTAAAATTGCAACATCGATCAAACCACTACCCAAAACAACATAACCAAAATCCAAGGGTTTTTCTTTATAGTTTTTAACTATAGTAAAGTCAGTAGTAGAAGAACCTATATCAATGATCAAAGCAGAATCAAATAGTGTGCCATCGGATTTATTTAAAATCCCTGACTCCTTTGCCTCCAAAAAAGCTGCTCTAGACTCTGGAATAATTACAATGTTTCTAACCCCTGCTTGCGCCAGGATATGCCTATAAGCTTTTCTATCTTCTGCAGTCCAACCTGAAGGACAACCAAAATAAAAGTAAGTGTTTTTGTTGTCGGTAATTTTATTTGACTCTTTCAACAGCTTGAGACATTTGTAAACAAATAACTTAATTGCTTCGGAAGTTTTCTTATCATATAGATACGGAGACTTGAAAAACACTTCCAGGTTTTGACTTTCACGGTGGCAATACGCATCGTCTCCAATCAGAATTCCTCTTTCAGGATCCAATGAGATAGTGGTTAAAATACTGGCTTCCCCGTTTAATATATCGAGCTTTTGAGGTTCAGAGGAAGAATTTGAAGTTGTTCGAGAAATTGCGGTTTCGCCATGTCCTAAATCAAATCCTATAATCTCAAAAACTACATCGTTGACTAATACTTCATTCTTAGATAAAACTTCTAAGTCCTGCTTTAAATTGAAATCCTCTATGCTTTTTTCAATTCTGTAAAGTTGCTGATTAATTTCTTTCTCTTCTTTTTCTAAGTTTTCTAATGTTTTTTCTAATTTAAATTTGCTAGCTATATCAGCCTCAATGATTAGTGCTTCTCTAAATCTGAAACGTTTTTGGCGTAAAAGTTCAAGGCATACCAATAGATTTTCTTGCTCGTTGATCAGATCTTTCATGAATAAATCCTTTTCAAGCCCATAGAATACTAATATTTAGATGGTGGGTAAAGCTATTTTTAGCTTTGAAGCAGCAGCCGTGTCAAGATTATCCAATTTGTTCTTTATTTCTAATAGTAGTTCATGAAAGTTAGGTGCATAATTTGCCGAATCGATACATTCAATTCTTATACCCTGACTGCTGAATTACCCTAACTGCTGCTCAACCTGCTCAAGCTCATTGTCAAGCTGATTTAATTCTGATTGGGTTTGCTCTCTTTGTTTCTCTAATTTTAATTTCACTAAGGGATCAACCTCGATAGCAAGAGCCTCACGGAGTCGTTTCAATTTTTCCTCAATAAGGTTATATTGTTGCTGCAATGAATCCCTCTCTTGCTCTAACCTACGACGCTTACGTTCAGGCAGTCCATTACTCTTATTTACTATAGTTTCTATAGAGTTATTTTGCGCCGAAGCTGGTTGCTTCACAGAATCCGATCCTGATAAAACCCCTATAACCCTGCGAATACCTTGTGCCACATTAACGAAAGCTTCGTCCCGATCATCCCACTTGGTGACTGGTTTCCCATCTTTAGGCAATACTTGAAGTTTGGCAAATGGGGAATGTGTCCAACCCTCGACAGGGGCAAGAATAATAGGTAATACACGAGCCTCACCCGTTTCGTGACGCTCTATAGCCCGCATCATCTCAATGTCATAGCAGTAGTCAGATGCAAGAAAGTTGGCAGTTACTAGTAAAAGAACAATATCTGCAGCATTCAAGTTAGCATCAATCTGCCCTTTCCACTCATCCCCTGCAGTAATCATGCGATCGTGCCAAGGCTTAATGAGCCCCTGCCGCTTGAGCATAGAAAGGTGAGTCTCAAGCTGCTCACGAAACGGCTCATCTTTGTGTGAATAGGAAAAGAAGATTTCAACAGGCTTAGAGGTCATTTTAGTCAACTAGTGTAGGGGGGAAATAACATTTTGAATAAGCGTATATAGAAAGATTGCTCCTAAAACCTACATAGTTACTCCCTCATATCAGCAAAAACAATTTTATCCAGAAAAACTAAAGCAGGATCAGAGGACTGAATTCCGAAACTGCTCTCCTGACCCTGAACACCGACAGACAACTGTCCCATCTCACCTCAGCCGAGATGAAAATAGGATAACGTTCCTGGCTGGCGGTCGCCAATATCTCTGAGTCAATATAAGTAGATCTCTATAGTCCGCTGAACCAGGATTGTAAGGCAAGCGGTAAAACCTTACTAACTTGCTAGAGTGCTAGTTCCACCAGGGGTAAGAGCTTAGTGCTATGTTTACCTAGTCGCCAGCAGCACTTTGCACTTGAGGACGTAGCTTATCTATGGCCTCGGCAAAGTCCTGGAGGTCTCGGGCGTAGGTCAGCCCGGTTCCTAGAGTGGTGGCGATAACACTTCTATCGGGGTTGGATTTGGCGACTTCTTCGTCTAATTTAGCAGCAATGTCGGTCGGCATTGGTCTCTAAAGAGATGATAAGCACCTGAAAAGGCTATTTTGTAAGCGTTCCAGACGATTTAGCATGAACAGCCTGGAACCTATGCCCGGTAGGGCTTCTGGGAGCTCATTACGCGTTAACAGTCCAGTAACAGGAGCAGTAGTAGCCTGAGGGAGCTAGGTACTATGGTAGAGAACTAGTTCTGGAGTTGGTGCAGTGAGATCCTACGATGAGCAGGTCCAGCTTCGGGATACCCACCTAATCCTTACAGGGCGATGCCCAAATTCTGAGACACCTATACTCTAGACGCATCTGCCCTGTGTTCACGTTGCGGATGGAAAGACGATTCGGTATGGGTATTTAGCGAAATACCCATGTAGACTGCTTCATTTTACGCCTTGAGAACCTGGCGCAAGGGGCTCTCAGGCTGCGTCAGACTGTTCTAATGGTTCGATGGGCAGCAGGATAGCCGGGTTCAGTTTCAGCTTGCGGATTATATTGGTTTGGGGAGTATTAACTCCTCTTTACTGAGGAGGGACAGAGACCTTTCTTGACTCTCCAACTTCCGCATTTCCGAAGTTTTCTTCCATAAGGGCTCGAAATTCATTTGCCTTTTCTTTGCTACTAAATGAAGCGATCTGAATTGCTTTTTGTCCTGTGAGCTCTCGAATTGTTTGATAGGCATCCCCACAAAAATCTTGTTTGACTTTTATCAAATTGTCTGGGGTAAATTCAATGAACACTGGAAAAAACTCTAATGGATAGGCAGAGGTATCTCTTGGAAGAGAATCTCCACAGGTCGATTTTGGGTACCCCAATAAACTTGTGTTTGCAGCTAAGTTTGCTTCGACTATGTCAGGATTGGCCTCAGCAGATCTACATTCGAGAACTTCAATAACCATTCTAGGAGCTTCCGAACTTTTGACGGTCACTCCGCACGCTGCAGGGACGAAAATTTCAGAATTAGGCGTTAGAGCAACATAACGCACTTTGCCTGCATGCTGAATAATTAATTCTTCGATATTCGAAGAACTGTCTGTGGCTGCAGCAAGACTTAGTTCACCCACAGGGGTAGCGATGTCACTTGAAAAGGTTAAGCTGAATTGACCACTTTGAGGATCTATGCCGCCTCTTACAGGTATTAAATAAGGCTGAAATTCTATTCTTGCCCCACTGTCTCTCGAAAGGTCTTTAGGTCGACTAGAAAATTCACTTTCAAAACTTGAATATGAAGTAATAAATTCTTTGCTTTGTGAAACTATTTCCTCGTAGGAACTCGCTTCTTTAGTTGCTAACAGTAACTCTAACCATTTAAGATGAAAACTTTCCATTGAAGGAGGTGGCAAGACGGGTTCTAGTGTTTCAAGATAACGACCGCTAGCTTCTTTTAGGCGAGAGAATACTTTTTCTAGCTCTTCTTTGTTTTCTATTTCCTTTTGTTTTTGATTAGTTTCAATGCTCAACTGCAAAAGGGTATCATACTCAATCAGTTGATTTGTAATATTAACGATATATTCCCATTCATCCTCGAACTCACGATAGTATCCAAGTTCTTCTGCCCCAAGAGGTTCCGGTTGATCCTCCAAGTTATCCGTCCCACTATTTGTGCTACTTTCACATGCAGTAACAGAAAAAATAACAGAAATCAAAAAAACTATTTGATAGCATCGCAACGCCAGAGTATTGCTTGCTTGATTCGTAATGAATTCAAATATTTTCATATTCAGTATTTATTGAAGTAATAGTGAGCGAAAGCAGATTTTTTCCTTTCAAATTTATTCGTATAATTTTAAATATATTCTTTTAGGACATCTTCGATATTGCTAATAAACCTTTAATCGGATCATTCAACAATCGTGAATTAATCGCCATTTTCCATGTGATCAATCAAAGACCATTCATCAATAATTTCAGTCACCGCTTTTTCAGTCTGCTTAGAGCCTATCCGAATAATCTGGCGAGACACCAGATATGGTGCGAATCAATAGTCACAATGCCATTGGCAGCGCCTTTGGTGACTTTTCGGATAGGTTCTTAGTGGCTAACGCCTTTCCAATTCTATAGGGCACTTCGAAAAATAGCCAGAGCGATCTCAATATGAGATCATAGGACTGTTCACGTGAAGCAGATAGATCATGGCCCAAAAGTAGCGGACATGCGATTCTAGCCCAATTAAAGCTGGAAATTCCTACTGAATAAGACTTTTAGATGCCAACGCCCTTAGACTACTCCAGAAACTTGAACACAAAACCAAAGCCCGAAACCCTATTCTCTCGTTGAGAGAGTAGATCAAGAGTATTAAACGAGCCTATAGCGGTTCCTGAACGCATGAGGTACACCTCGACTGAGAGATGCCTTGCAACTCATAGACTTGAGGATCTGGCATGTACCTCACCCGAATGGGAACCGCTATAAATATCAGCTTTGCTACTTTTGGGTCTATTACTGACTGACTGCTCGGTGCCCTCTGAAGCGAAACCGAGGTAATTGTCGAATTCCGAGAGACGATCCACACACTGTCTGGGGTGCTGAGGAATGTCTTTGGGGTGGAGTTTCACTTTGGCTCGACCGTCACCGACATTGCCCACCCCTACCTCATCGCCAGCGGAGCCAACCTTAGAGGCTTAAACTTGGTTGGGTCTAACCTTACAAAGGCTGAGGTAACAGGGACTAGGGTAGGAAACAATTCAGATCTTCCAGACGCAGACAAACGTGATTTACGAAGCCGTGGAGCCATCTTCCTAGACCTGCTTAGCTCTGACGTTCCCAGTCTGGTATTGCGCTAGCCACTCTATTACCCTTTAGCCTTCGCCCCCGCGATCGCATCCAGCACCACCGCCCCCGGCTGCCGCTCCGCGATCATCTCCTGCACCGGCCCATAAGCCTGATGCCGTTGGTACTCGGCCTGGCCGTCCCGCTTCAGCGTCTCATCCCAGCCGAGGCGCTAAGCCACCGGCAAGGAAAATGAAAACCGGCTGCCCTCTCCCAGCTGGCTTTCCACGGCAACAGCACCCCCCTGCAACTCCACCAGGTCTTTCACAATCGTCAGCCCCAACCCTTTG
>CAZBCV010000141.1:0-5391 GCA_964490495.1 uncultured Aureispira sp.
AAATTACAATAAATTTTTAATTACTCCCCTTTTCTTCAATTTCTTTTAAAAAAAGCCTTAATTTCCACAAATTAAATAAGGAAATGGATGGATTTTCCGCATTTAAGTTGGTTAATATTTTATTTTCCAATTTTGAATACGACCATTTGAAGGACTTAATTAAATTATAATCTCTTAATTTTTCATACCCCAAAATAAGTCGAGTTTTATTCAATTTTCCTATATTGTATAATTTTGCAAGGTTTTGAATAGAATTTTCAGTTTTTTTGACAAACTCAGTATTGATTTCTAACCCATCATGAAGCACGGGATTGTCAATATGAAATATTTTAATACCTTTTTGCTTCAAATTTTCTGCGTAGAGCAAATCTTCATAGCCATAACCCTCAATATTTTCGTCAAAAAGATTCTCCATAAATACAATGGAGGGGATTAAAAAATTGTTGGAATGAAAATTCATATAGACTTCTTTATTCCTTTTTTTGGCAGAGAGAGACTCACGCCGTGTGCCATATTTCCAGTGGAGTAACTTCTTTTTGGACCGAGGCTTTGATTTGGAGTAATGCCTGCCGCCACACAATATTCCATCAGTAGGCAAATGTTTTAAATAATTTTTAATAAAGTTTTTGTCGCGCACCACACTGTCGCAGTCTAAGAAAAGGATGTAGTCATAAAATGCAGCTTTGCCCAACCAATTTCTAATTCTTGATCGGCCTAAATTTTCAGTCATCTCAGTATAATTAACATGGATAATGGAAGCCAATGTTTGATTAAGACTTTTATATTTTTCAGTAGAGAAGTCATCGAAACACAATATCTGAAAGGGGATATCAGCCTTTTGACATTGTTTGCGCAGTGTGTCAACAAGTTTACGAATGTCATGATTATATATAGGTAAGACTATTGAAAGCATAGGGTGTTCAACATATTTTTTGCAAAAGTGGTAAAAAAAATGAATATAAAGACATCTAATGTTCATTTTTAGTGTTATTTAACCAAAATATCTAAATTTTTTGTAAATATGACAGATTTGCAGCTTCTCATAAAAGATCCCTCCTTGACAGAGTATCTGAGAAATATCGCTCAAAAGGTGAGTGAAAAAGAAAGACTCACAACAGAGGAGGCTCTATACCTCTACGAAAATGCTTCATTAAGTTATCTTGGTGTTTTGGCCAATTATATCCGTGAAAACAAACATGGAAAAAAAACCTATTTTAATAGAAATTTCCATATTGAGCCTACAAATGTTTGCCTTTATACGTGTACATTTTGTTCCTACTCCAGGTTGATAAAAAAACGAGATGAAGGATGGGAATACACCCATGAAGAGATCATGGACATCATAAAAAAATATGACAATCAGCCCGTCACAGAGGTACATATCGTAGGAGGTGTACTTCCACAATATGATGTTAAATTTTACACACAATTATTTAGTGCTATTAAAAGTCATAGACCAGAGCTACACGTTAAGGCGCTCACTCCTGTAGAATATCACTATATTTTCAAAAAAGATAAAATATCGTATGAGGAAGGGATGAAATTGATGTTGGAAGCAGGACTCGACTCCATGCCTGGTGGTGGGGCTGAGATTTTTCATCCAGAAATACGCGACCAAATAGCTGGAGGCAAATGTTCAGGTGAGCAGTGGCTTCGCATACATGAAGTATGGCACGAATTAGGAATGCGATCCAATGCGACAATGCTCTATGGACACATCGAAAACTATTTTCACAGAGTAGATCATATGAATCAATTGCGAGAATTGCAGGACAAAACAGGAGGATTTCAAACTTTCATTCCGCTCAAATTCCGTAATGAAAACAATCAACTCTCTCACCTGCAAGAAGTAAGTTCTATTGAAGACTTGCGTAATTATGCCATAAGTCGTATATTTTTAGATAATTTTGATCATATCAAAGCTTACTGGCCTATGATAGGCAGAGACATGGCCCAACTTTCATTGTCATTTGGGGTGGACGATATAGATGGTACCATCGATGATACAACAAAAATATATTCTATGGCGGGATCTGAAGAGCAAGCCCCATCGCTCACCACCGAAGAGCTAGTACAAATGATAAAGCGTGTAGGCAAAAAACCGATTGAAAGAGATACCCTTTATAATGTGGTTACAGATTTTACAGATGTAGTCTTTGAATCCGAAAGTGAATACAAAGGTTATTTGGCACTACCCGTGATCTAAAATCAAAATAGATGGACAGAAAATCTTTTTTAAAAACCACGACATGGGCGGCAGTAGGCAGCGCTGCTTTGTTGAGTAGTTGTGGATCACAGACCGAAAAAGTAGAAGAAAAAATAGACCTCTCCAAAAAGTATAAGTGGAAAATGGTCACTACATGGCCACCCAACTTCCCTGTCCTTGGCGAAGCGTGCAAAATGTTTGCGCAATGGATAGAGACCATGTCTATGGGACAAATGACGCTCCAAGTCTATGGTGCGGGAGAATTGATACCCGCCATGGAAGTGTTTGATGCCGTGAGTAGTGGAGCTGCTGAAATGGGTAATGGTGCGGCCTATTATTGGGCGGGTAAATCGCCTGCTACCCAATTTTTTACGGCAGTGCCTTTTGGTATGAATGCGCAGCAAATGAATGCATGGATATATTGTGGGGGTGGGTTAGAATTATGGCAAGAACTTTACAAAAAATATAATTTAATCGCTTTTCCTGCAGGCAATACCACCATGCAAATGGCTGGCTGGTTCAATAAAGAGATAAACACCATCGCAGACTTCAAAGGGCTGAAAATGCGTATCCCCGGATTAGGTGGAAAAGTATTGTCTAGAGCTGGTGGCACAGCTGTACTGTCATCGGGCAATGAATTATATAGCAATTTGGAACGCGGCGTAATAGATGCCCTAGAATGGATAGGTCCGTATCATGACTATGTGATGGGTTTTCACAATATAGCCAAATATTATTACTCACCGGGATGGCATGAGCCAGGCTCAGTTTTGGAAAACATGATCAATCTAAAGGCTTATGATAGCTTGCCCGAACACCTAAAAATGATAATACAAACAGCCTCTTATAGAATGAATATGTGGGTCATTTCAGAATTTGAAGCCAAAAACAATGAATATCTCAATAAGATAATAAATGAATCGGACGTGGAATTGAGAAAATTTAATCCCGAAATATTGAATGCCCTTAAACAATATACTGAAGAGGTATTAGAAGAGATAGCTCAAAACGATGAAATGTCTAAGAAAGTGTATCAATCCTTTAAAGTATTTGCATCAAATATCAGAAACTGGGCTGAATATTCAGAAAAATTGTACCATGAGATGTAAATATTAACCCAGAACTTAAAGAAATTCTTATATTTAGGCTTAGTGTCCAATATTCTAAAAGCGCAAAGCAAAGTCAATCCAGGGAATACCAATAGGCAAGAATTCTAAAAACTCACGATTATTGACGAAACCCAAATCCACACTCATTTTTTCACCAAAAATTCTAAGCGCGTAGGACACAAAAAGAGTCCCCAATCCTTCTCCGTCAACGCCCTGTCCGCTAGTTACCCACCAGTTTTCACTGACAAAAGAAAGTTTTTTTCTTAATCTAGTCATACCAGAAAAAGTTATAAGAGGTGAACGACCTATCTCTCCTTCATAGAAAGTATATCCTAAACCCAGAGTAAAGTTTTTTTCTCTAGTGCCCCATGTTCCCATGGTATATAAGAGTCCACCAAAGTTAAATTCAACATTGTCATTACCATTAAAAAAAGGAGGAGTTGTGAGCATGCCTAACAACATTCCCCCACCGAAATGAAACCTTTCGGAAATAGGCGCAGAATATTTGGGTGTTAGCATATACTGTCCAGGCAAGATAGTGGGAAACAACCCAAGAATATTGAGGCCTCCGCCCATGGTAAACCTATCAGTGACGCCATAGTTTATGGAATTTAAGAAAAGATAAGTATTTTGATAATAAGCCTCACCTTTAGGAAGAGTAAAAGCTGTCGGCATAAAGAGGTATCGGGTATCGTGGGGATTAGGAAACCAAGCTTTACCTTTGGCCACTTCTACCATAGTTTTAACACTTTTTACCTGAGCTCTATTCAAAACAATTTCGCCAATAGATTCAGATTGAACAATATAAGATGTGTCGTTCTTGGTTGTAAGCAAGCCCACAATATTGTTGCCGTCCATCATCTCAAACGAATAATATTCATTAAGTATTAAAACCTTTTGTTTGGTCTGTGCAAAAATAGAACACGACACCAAGAAGAGAAATAGAAATAAACTTAATTTTTTCATAACTTCAATTTTATGTGACAAAAGTAATTATTTTATCATATTTATGAAGATAAAATCGTAAAAAAATTAATTTCATCACAATAAATCAGAGAAATTCAATAAAAATTTAATATTTTTGTGTAAAAAATAAGAAGATGAAACAATTAATATTTTTTAGGTTACTGATTTTTGGCTTGATGAATTGTGTAGGGCCTCAGTCCATACCAGGTTATTCGTCCTCATATGAGGGTCTGTATGCAGAATTTCTTGAGGAAGGAGAGGTAGAAATAGAGTCAAGGTATAACTATGTCATTTGCAAAAAAGTAGATGGGGGAATAGTCAG
Organism: uncultured Aureispira sp.; assembly: GCA_964490495.1. Lineage (GTDB taxonomy): Bacteria > Bacteroidota > Bacteroidia > Chitinophagales > Saprospiraceae > OLB9. The sequence goes on from CAZBCV010000141.1 coordinate 4,604, forward strand.
AAGACAGTTTTTCCCTGAGACAAGACAGATATTAATGCTTGAAAATTATAATGCAGAACTTCAACTTCATGGTATTTCAAAGAGTTGGAGTAACGATGGTAATGTGATAAGTATGGGTAATTACCTCAATGGAAAAAAAGAAGGTATGTGGTTTACACCTGAGTATGGAGATGTGATGTTTCAAAACGACCAAATGAATGGAATAGCTGTGAAATATCATAAAAATGGTCTTATATCTGAAATACAAAATTTTGCAATCGGTAAAAAAGATGGACGATTTGCTGCCTTCGACTCATTAGGCTTATTGATAAGGGAATCATATTTTAGTCAGGATGCATTTATAAAGAATGAAAATGATTACATTCCTTCATTTTTTAAAAAATATGATTCACTACCATATGATTCAGCTTGTCTAAAAGAAACAGACTCATACCAAAGAAAAAGATGCCCAGATATTGCCTTAATGACACATATTCAAAAAACTTTACGCTACCCTGACGACGCAAGACAACGCAGAATCGAAGGCACAGTCGTGATTCAATTTACTATAAAATCAAATGGGTCTGTAAGCGATATAAATGTTCTCAATGGCGTTAGTCGATCTTTAAAAAATGAAGTAATTAGAGTTGTTAAGACATTTACTGATTTTGTACCCGCTAAGTACGACGGCCAAGATGTAGATTACCCATTTACATTGCCCATTAAATTTAAATTACCCGGTTAGCAATATATATTAATAAGCCAAAACACAAACAGATGATAGAATCTCACATTGACGAAAATGAGCT
>CAZBCV010000141.1:5491-8584 GCA_964490495.1 uncultured Aureispira sp.
TTTGGAACTTTAGAAGATTGGAAATATTATGATTTAATAACAGAGGTCAATGACGATGTAGAAGATATTTGGGAAGATATGACATTTGTCAATGGCAATTTGTTTTTGATCTCAATATTGCTACAAGGTATTGAAAAAACAGAAAATCTTTATAAAAAATTTATGTCAAAAATCTCTCAATTATCTTCAGATTCAATTATCCATAACACATTAGTGCCCAAAGAATTTCTAGATAAAGTCACCCAAAAAAGAGTGAAAGAAACTCAAGAATTGATGACAGCACAACTCACCGACTCAAGAATATTTGAATGCAAAGAGGCAAGAATTGTACAATTGACAAACACAATGCTATAAAAAATTGTTGATACTCAGACAACAAAAGAAAATCATGGAAAATCAAGAAATACAAGCGCTTAAAGATGCATTAGAACCTAATCCGGACAATATACCCCTAAGATATTTATTGGCCAATAAACTTTTTCTAGAAAACAGAATAGACGAATCTGAACAAGAATACAAAAACATTCTCAATATAGATGCTCAAAATGTAGGTGCAAAAGAAGGATTAGTGGAAGTATTTTTTAGTAGAGGCCAATATTCTAGAGTCATCGTGATAGCGGAGGAATTGGTGGCTAGAAAAACCGCCACACAACGGTTATTAGTTCTCTATACCAAATCACTATTGCGAGAAAAATCTAATGAGGAAGCTCAAGAAATTTATGACAGGATTATAGAACACAATCCGGATTTTTATGATAAAGAATTAGATTTTTTCCTCAAAATGCCACCTATTGATGAGGAAGATATGGATGAGTTTGGTGATGACGAAGACTTTGATCCTTTTGATTTTGAGTTTGGTCAAGGCCCACAAGATGAAGACTTTTTTATGGCCAAACCCGATATCACATTTAAAGATGTGGGTGGGATGGAGAAGATAAAAGAAGAGATTGAAATAAAAATCATAAAACCCTTACTCCACGCCGATATGTTTGCTGCTTTTGGCAAAAAAGTGGGCGGTGGCATTTTGCTTTATGGCCCACCTGGATGTGGAAAAACGTATATAGCTAAGGCCACAGCTGGTGAAATTAGCGCCAATTTTATATCCGTAGGCATTCAGGATATATTGGACATGTGGATAGGGCGCAGCGAAAAAAACATGGGTTACATATTTGACGTAGCGCGCAGAAATACACCATGCGTTATGTTTTTTGACGAAATTGACGCATTAGGTGCCAGCCGGTCAGACATGAAAAACTCATCGGGGCGTCATGTGATCAATCAGTTTTTGTCAGAATTGGATGGTGTGGCTCATTCCAATGATGGTTTGTTGATATTAGGAGCGACCAACGCGCCTTGGCATTTAGACAATGCATTCAGAAGGCCAGGGCGGTTTGATAGAATCATCTTCGTACCACCGCCTGACACCAAAGGCAAAGCAGAAATTTTGAAATTACACCTGAGAAACAAACCCACACAAAATATTGATATAGAAAAAGTTATAAAACAGACTGAAAATTACTCCGGAGCAGATATCAAAGCCATAGTGGACATAGCAGTAGAGGGAAAACTGAGGCAGTCCATGATGAGTGGTCAAATTTCACCTATAGAAACCCACGATTTGTTGGAGGCCACAAAAATGCATTATTCCACTACAAGAGAATGGTTTAATGTCGCAAAAAATTATGCCTTATTTGCCAATGAGTCGGGAATATATAATGAAATATTGAAATATATAAAATGACATATGATGACTTTGTACGAAGAGCTTCCCATGCGGAGGTATTGATATCACAAGGAAGATATCAGCAAGCAGAAGACATACTCAAAAACTTGATAGCTACTGGTATTGAGGAACAAGATATTTGGCGCATGATGATAGTAACATGGATGGGATTGGGTTATTATAAATCAGCTCGAGATCTCTGTAAAACATCACTTCACCGATACCCCTATGATGCATGGGTTTTGTATTCTATGGCTAATATAGATATTGCCGAACAAAAATATGATGAAGCCGTTGAAAATATCAATAAAGCCTTACAAATGGAACCTGAATCCGACACCTTTCATACATTAAAATCATCACTTTTGGTGAGATTAAAAGACTATGAAAATGCGCTCAATAGTGCTGAAACAGCTCTTGAACTCAATTCCGAAAATGTAGATGCGCTCAATAATAGATCAGAAGCGCTGATGGGTTTGGGAAGAAAAGAAGAAGCCTTTGTAAATTTGGAATATGCGCTCGAAACCGATCCCGAAAACTCTGACACACACGCCAATATGGGTTGGTACTTGCTGCACAAAGGAAAACACAAAGAAGCCTTGACACATTTTAAAGAATCCTTACAAAAACAGCCGTTAAACCAATATGCCATCAGTGGTATGCAGGAGGCCATGAAGGCCAAATTTCCTGCTTATCGATATATATTAATGATTTCTTTGTACCTACAAAAACTTAAAAGTCAACAACAGTGGGGTTTCATTATTGGATCATATATATTCTACAGAGTGTTGGTATATTTGGCAAAACAATACGAATTTTTACAAGTTTTTATCTTTCCCGTTATATTCCTTTTGATATTCTATTTTCTTTCCTCATGGATATTATCTCCACTTATGAATCTTTATTTGATGACCCATACTTTTGGAAAGTTGACGCTATCAGAGGTTCAAAAGGAATCGGCTCGTTACACGGGAATGGCTCTGGGTTTGAGTATGTTTTCATTACTATTGTATTTTGTCATGAGTGACAATGGAGGCTGGTTACATTTGGCTTTAGTGGCCTTCCTTTTGATGATTCCTTTAGGCAGTATGAATAATGCTGAACATTCGTTAATTACCAAAAAATTGAGATTTTTCACAGTTGCTCTCACCCTAATAGGATTAAGTAGTTCCATGGTAGCCCTATTAAATCAAGAATTCCTCCATCTATCTATATGGCCATTCATAATAGGAAGTTTTGGATATCAGTGGTACGCTAACTATTTGATGATGCGAGAATAAATGTGGATGGTAAAGTAATCGGTGAATTTGTAAAAGAAAAAGTTCACTCACACTTCCCCAATGCCTCTTGCAGCTCTATTATTGTAGTCT
>CAZBCV010000142.1:0-8426 GCA_964490495.1 uncultured Aureispira sp.
TATGCTGTCCCAAAGTAGCTGAATCTCCAACGATTACCACTTTTTTTTGAGCTCTTGTTATGGCCACATTCAACCTTCGTTCGTCTTTTACAAACCCAATATCTCCTTGATCATTGCTTCGCACAAGCGAAATATAAATCACTTCCTTTTCTTGTCCTTGAAACCCATCTATAGTATTGACTTCAATATTGAGATCTGCAAGACCTTCATCGCCTGATATTTCTTGACGAATATGCCTTACTTGTTCGGCATATGGACTGATGATACCGATGGTGGTGCCTAATAATTTCTCATAAATCTTTAAAATATGTTCTCTAATAATAAAAAATTCACCGGGATTAAGAAAACTCAATCGTTCTTTGTGCTGTTCCTCTTCAAAACCACATCCTGCAGTATCTATAAATACCAACGGTTGTTTGTCCTCTTTAAGTAAGCGAGAAGCTACATTGACTTCAGAATGAAGCAGCCCTTTATAAAACCTTTCGTTGCTAAAGGCCAAAATGGGGTCATTCATACGGTATTGAGTCTGTAACAAACATGAAAAAAGAATTTTATCAGTCAAGATGTCCAACAAAGTAGTTTCCATACCCAGTTGGACCGCTTTCGGGCTTTTGACTGTTGGAGGCAGCTGTTTATGATCGCCTGCTAAAATGACTCTATCGGCTTTTAAAATGGCATTCCAACATTCTGGCTCTAACGTTTGTGAAGCCTCATCAATAATCACAGTGCTGAAATACATACCTTCCAAAATTCTATGGCTCACACCTATCAATGTAGTGGCTACTACTTGAGAATTGTGCAATATCTCACTCGATAGTCTATTTTCTAATTCGTAGGCCCACTTTCTCAAATCCTGGGCTTCTTTGCGCAAAGCTTTTCTTTCTTCTCTCTCCTCTTGGCCAAAATTTCGTTTGTATTGAGAAGCTTTTTTATTGAGTTCTTCGGCTTGAATTTTTACTTTTTTGATATGTGTCCACTCCGCATGCCCACGCACTTTTTCTTCTATAGTGAGGTGTGAAATATCGTCGTGTATGCGTGTAATATTGCCTACGCGCAGCACATTTATGCCATGAGAATGGATTTTTCTAGCCAATAAATCGACAGCATTGTTGCTTGAAGCGCAGACCAAAATTCTTTTTTCAGTCCGCAACAAATTAAGTGACAGCGCTACCAAAGTAGTGGTTTTTCCCGTACCTGGAGGCCCATGAATAATCCCAATGTAAGGCGCTTGAATACACTTTTTAATGGCCAAAATTTGAGAAGAATTTAAGGAATAGGGTTGAAAAATATCATTTTCAATATTGATCTCTTTCTCGTTTGCAATATATCCTTGAACCATTGCAGAACGAATAGTTTTAATATTGTCTTTGGTAGATGTCATCACCGTTTTCAAAGCAGTTTCCATTACATTATAAGTTCGATCATCATATATGAGTTCGACACCTGATAGTCCATGGTCAAAAACATCTAATTTTTGCATAATATCCTGATGTAGCAATACTCTCATCTTATTTTGTCTAATACCCGCAATCACACCTTTAAAGTCTAACTTTTCTTTTTGGATATTGAATAATGATACGGCTACACCCTCGCTCAATTTGTGGTTTTCTGCGGAAGAAGTACTTTTTTCGAGCTCTACTTCTATATACTCGCCAATAGAAAAAGACTTTCTTATAATTTTTATGGGATACCAAGCAAAACCACTTTCAACTTTTTCTTTGATGCTCTTACTTTGATTGAGATTTTTATAAAATGCCTCATCGTGTTTTCTTTCTGCATCAATGGCTTGAAGCAAAAGTTGATATCTCTCTAAATTTTCACTCATAATGGATTTCTATAAAATCGTGTTCACATTACATTTTTAGACTCATTTGGTTTTTCCAATCTCCATATTTTAAATAAAAATAGCTCATAGAAAAAAGAGTGGTCCAATAGACCCATTCACTCATCCAAGCCATTTCTATACCCATGTGCAATACTTCTATGACTACCCAAACATAAATGAGATAGAGACCTATACCCAAAAATTCTATCCAAAATACTACTTTAGTTTGGCCTGTAGCCACAACAGCATTGAGCCAAATAACACCAATACACAATATTAACATCGCAGAACTCACCACTCTCAAAGTAGCCGTACCTTGTGCAGAAAATTCAGAGGCTTGCCCAAAAACTTCAAAAAACAGATGCGGAAATAAATTGAGAGTCACAATAAAAATGCTCATGCCGATGGCTGAAATAATACACATCTTTCGGATGACACCGAACATTTCACTCACCCGGCCTTGACCAATAAGATTGCTAATGATGGTATTTGTGGCAGCGCCAAAAGCCCATGAGAATACACCACCTAGTCCAAACAAATTGCGCATAGTTTGTGATATGGCTTGTTCATCATAGGTGAATTGGCGACTTATGAGAATAAAAAACACCCACCAAGCTCCAGTACTTATGGCCAATTGGCTCATGAGTGGAAAACCCAATTTAAAAATCGAAATGAGTTTTGTGGTGTATATCTTAAAATTAGGAAATATTTGATAATTTTTTTTGATCTTTAGGCTATAAATCACACCAAATACAGTAATCATCCCTACAAATTCTGAAACCACAGAAGCGTAAGCTGCTCCATTGAATCCTAAAGTTGGCAAACCCCAATGACCAAAAATTAATCCATAATCTAAAACCACATTAACAACGGACTCCACTAAAGCTATTAGCATTAGATATTTTGTCTGCTGCAAGCTGATGAGGAAGGCATTTTGCATCATTAACCCAAACAAAAAAAACAAACCCCATATTCTGACATTAAGAAATTGGCTGGCCATTTCTGCACTTTGAGACGCTATGCCCACACTATTCAGTATATCTTTTATAAAAAAATGTGTAAAAACTATAAAAACAACAGACATAATGGAAGCCAAAACTAAACCATGCCACAAAGAAGTGAATATTTCTTGGCGATTGTCTTCGCCAGCACGTCTCGATAGTATGGATAATAAGGCATTGTGCAAACCATAACCTATAGCTGTAAATACTAAATAATATACGCCAGTAAGTCCAGCAAGAGCCAACTCCACATTCCCTAATCTTCCCAAAAAAGCAGCATTGATGAGGTAATTAAGTTCAGGTATCAGCTTGGCCATACTTATGGGCAAAGTGAGCCAAATAATTCCTTTGACCGATGTATCAACTTTTAAAGAGGTATTGACTGACATTATATTGGCGTTATTCAGCTATACATTTAGGATGAATCCCATGAACATAATGATGAACCACATCTAGTTCTACAGCTACTTCTGAACCCAAAAATCCTAAAATGGCTGCGTTGGTAAGTAGCTTATTGGCTGTTTTATGAATCTTTGATGCCGTGGGCACATACGTCCAGTGCCATTTTTCCTCCTGGTATCCGGACATTCGTTCTTCATTGAAGGGTGTATATGGCTGACAAAAACCAAATTCTTGAGCTCGCTTTGCTAACCATTGATAGGTCTTTAAACCCTCACCTTGTTCAAAATATGGATTGTTGAGCGCATTAAAATCCATATCAGTTCCCCAATGATGTCTTGAAGTGCCTGGCATCGAACTATATTTTAATATCGCTGCTGCTCTATCTTTGGGATTGGGATAGGTTTTTGAAGCGTCCTTGCCATTTTCAATTTTTGTACTTCCTGTCCATTTGTTTTCCCATATTCTTTTTTGGTCTTCAAAATTTCTTGTAGCTGAAATAATTTTAAGTTGTATTCCATCTTTTTTTGCGGCTTCATATAACAATTCAAAAGCGTTTAAAACTTCATGCCTTATATATCTTATTGTATTGTCTCTATATTTTGCAGGAATTTCCTTAAAGTCTGAGTGGGTTTTAGGGTCAAATTTTCCCATAATATATTCCAAATCAAAAGTAGATATATCCTCATTTTGTCCTAATTTTAAAGTAGAGTCTATTTCTTGGATGTCATTGAATATTTTGTAATCAATGCTGTTATTTGAGCTTGAGAAATTGCAACTCCAACATACAATGGAAGAAACACAAATGATTGACCGAAGAAAAATCATAATTTGAGGTGTTTTCCTGTCTTTGAAAGTTGATAGGCAGCTGCCAGCGAAGTAGAGAACATTAAAGATATTTTTACCGTTCTCAGTATATCATCTCCGTTCAAACTCGACAATAAAAAAGGCAATAAACTTAAAGCACAAATTCCTGAAATCATAGCTGCGGCCCTTGTCTGTCCTTTGAGGCCATATTTTACGCCATTGTTGAGGGACAATAATACAATACCAAAAAACAAAGGCATTAAATCATATCCTGCAGGGTTCAGAGACATCACATAGGTTAAAAAACTAAGTCCCATGAGTGATAAAGCATTAATTAGATGAAGGGTGTGCACAGACATAATATCTCTTAAAATTTAATGAGTGGGCAAAGATACATTTATTCAACTCAATGAAGTGTAAAGTAGATAGTTTTTGTTTTAAAAAGGCATTGAAGAAGACTCTCATGAATATTTTAAGCTATAATTTTGAGAAAAAAATTTTTAAGAGACGGAGCAATAAATGTCGCCAAAATGTAGAATAGAGAACCCATAATGATAGAAAAAAGTAGAAAAAAACGATTTAATATTGTGTGATAAGAAAAAACATTTTACTTTTACATTTCCAAAATGATATTCAATTATGAGTTTCCAAATAAAAGAGAAAAAAGACAAATATGATGTAGTCATAGTAGGCTCTGGTGCAGGAGGAGGTATGGCTGCAAAAATATTATCTGAAGGAGGCCTTTCTGTAGCAGTACTTGAAGCAGGTGGAGATTTCGATCCAGCCAAAGAAGAATATAGAACACAACTTAAATGGCCGTGGGAATCACCCAGAAGAGGTGCTAATACCCAAAGGGCTTTTGGTGATTTTGATGCTGCATGGGGCGGATGGGAAATTGATGGCGAACCCTACACACGCAAAGACGGTACACAATTCGATTGGTTTAGATCGCGAATGCTCGGCGGCAGAACCAATCATTGGGGAAGAATATCTTTGCGTTTTGGACCTTTAGATTTTAAGCGTAAAGACCAAGATGGTTTGAGCGATAACTGGCCTATCAGCTATGAAGATGTGAAACCCTATTATGACAAAGTAGATAAACTTATCGGTGTTTTTGGTAGCAAAGAAGGTATGTATAATGAACCTGATGGATTCTTTTTGCCTCCGCCCAAGCCTAGACTTCACGAATTATTTGTAAAAAAAGGAGCATCTAAAATCAATATTCCTGTATTGCCTTCGCGCCTTTCTATTTTGACTAGAAAAATCAATGCCGAAAGAGGTGTATGTTTCTTTTGTGCTCAATGTAATAGGGCCTGCCAAGTCTATGCTGACTTTTCTTCGGGAACCTGTCTCGTACAACCCGCGATGAAAAATGGCCAAGTGGATTTATATACCCATGCGATGGTGCGTGAGGTCTTGACAGATGATTCTGGTAAAGCCACTGGTGTACTTTATATCGACAAAAAGGATATGCAAGAATATAGGGTACAGGCAAAAGTTGTTGTTCTGGCAGCCTCGGCTTGCGAATCAGCTAGAATCATGCTCAACTCAAAATCAAAAGTGCATCCCAACGGCATATCTAACTCAAGTGGTGTCATAGGGCATTATCTTCACGATTCCACAGGCACAGATAGAATGGCATTTATGCCACAATTGGTGGACAGACCTCGCTACAATGAAGATGGTGTAGGTGGGCTTCATGTCTATACACCTTGGTGGTTGGACAATAAAAAATTGGATTTTCCACGAGGATATCATATAGAATATTGGGGTGGTTTTGGCATGCCTTCGTATGGCACAGGATTCGGTATGGACGCTTCACGGAAATACCTGACTGATCAACTTGGGAATCCCTCACCTAATGGAGGCTATGGGGCTAGTTTGAAAAATGACATCCGACGCATTCATGGAGCCATGGTAGGTATGTCGGGACGTGGAGAAAGTGTACCACAATATGATAATTATTGTGATATTGATCCAGATACAGTAGATAAATATGGTATTCCTGTATTGAGATTCCATTACAAATGGACTGAACACGAAGTCAAACAAGCCCGACACATGCACGACACATTTGAAGAAATATTAACACAAATGGGAGGTGTAATTTTAGGCGATAAACCCGATGCCAGCACCCAATATGGTTTGGCGGCACCAGGAAGAATTATTCATGAAGTGGGTACAACGCGTATGGGTGACGATCCCAAAACATCTGTGTTGAACAAATATTCTCAAGCCCACGAATGTGATAATTTATTTGTGGTAGATGGCGGTTCTTTTGTCTCTCAAGCCGACAAAAACCCCACTTGGACCATTTTGGCCTTATCGTGGAGGACTTCTGAATACATCATTGAACAACTTAAAAAACAAAATATCTAAGCATGGACAGACGCGAAAACTTAAAATTGTTGCTTTCTGGTACTTTGGCCACAGGTTTCTTAATGACTACTGGTTGCTCAGATGCAGATATCAAAAAATCTAATGAGATCATCGAAGGTGGTGGATATGGTAGAACCGAAGATGAAATGGCCGTAGATAAGAAATTGAACAGTGAGGTCTTCTTTACAGAAAAAGAAATGGTAATGATTGCTCTATTGGCAAATATCATCATTCCGGCTGATGAAGTTTCTGGAAGCGCCACCGATGCAGGCGTGCCAGATTTTATAGAATTTATGGCCAAAGATTATCCTAAATTTCAACGCCCACTACGAGGAGGTCTTATGTGGCTGAACAATCTGAGCTTAAAGACTTATAATAAAGCCTTTGTGGAGCTCTCCAATGCAGAACAAATGGTACTTGTAGATAAAATAGCATGGCCAGACAAAGCAGAAGAAGATATGAAACATGGCGTTAAGTTTTTTAACCTCATGCGCAATCTGACAGCTACTGGTTTTTTCACATCACAAATAGGTGTCAAAGATATGGGATATGTGGGCAATAGACCCAATCAATGGGATGGTGTTCCTCAAGAGGTCCTTGATAAATACGGCCTTGAATATGATGAGCGCACCCTTGAAGTTTGCCTCAAAATAGAAGACCAACAGACTATTGCTCAATGGGACGATGACGGAAATTTGGTGGGCTAGTTTTAGAGATTTTGATAAGAATGTTGGCTAAACGTCGTGATTTTTTATCGTTAAACAAAAAATTTATAATCCTTTCTTCCTAAGGCGGCACAGGTTGTGCGTTAGAATCAGAAAAAATAGAATTTGTTGTAAAGCCACAAAAAAGATATGAAGGAAAAATTGGAGGACAGATGACAATGTTTGTCATTGATTATAGCGGAAACCCTATAGAATTTAAATTCTTTTTCTAAGGATGAAGAAATGTCTTTGGTGTAGATAGTTTCTCTTTAAAGTTAATTTTTATGATGTACCAGAAAACAAATTTTTTATTCTAAAAATTCATTTATTGTTATACTCTTCTAAGGTACAACCTGAAGAAGTCAAAAAAATAATAGATTCCATACCAAAAAAAATAAAAGAAGATGTTATGACAACATATGCAATACTCACTAAAAAACACGAACAAATCGGTATTCAAAAAAAGAAATAGAAGTCGTGCTAGCACTTAATGAAGATAAAATTTCTATTGAATGAATAGCAAAATATACAAAATTAACAAAAAGTGAGGTAATGGAAATATTGAGAGAGCATGGGAGGGTTCAGTAGGTAGTATTCAGTTGGCAGTATTCAGTTGGCAGTGGATGACTGAGTGAACTTGCTGCAAGAAGAGAATGGGGTGGACCAAATGACAAGCCCATAATGAAGGAATCGAGACGTTCTCTGCTCAGCTGAGAGAGGTTATTAATTAGGAAGAAATGTGCTATTCAGTCTGCGGTTTACAATAAGGCAACTTGAGCTAAAATCGTTCATTGCGACGACATATCATGTTGTGAAAAAATAATATAAATTTACTATATCTTAACCCGAATTTCCAACCAAATTGGAAATTTCAGTTAAAATTTATTAGGTGAATCCGAATAAGTTACAAGATATCGCAATTAACCCAAAAGGCAGCTAAAACCAAGTCTTTGAATTAGAAATCACAGTTTTTTAATAAGTTGACGAACCTAATGTAAAATAAAGGCATGATTTTGAAGGTATTCTGCATTGGAACAATTGGCAACATTTCTATTGACAGGGATTTTTTAATGGCTTTTACCGCTTTAATCATTAAAAAACATTGTTTATCAAGAGGGTGTTTTATAGCACCACCACGTCCACCAATTATTATAACAACTCAACAATCATATAAGCTTAGCTCTGTGAAGCTGTTATATAAGTTACCATACCTTGTGCCACTACAGTGTTACAGTCAAAAATATTAGATGACTTATTATTTTCTACAATTATTTAATATTACTTTCGTTATATTAAATATTTTCTAAAAAC
>CAZBCV010000143.1:0-8387 GCA_964490495.1 uncultured Aureispira sp.
TAACTTAAAAAAATGTCTCACAGATTTATCGGATTTTGCAGATGATATTACTTTTTCTAACTTCTAATTTCAAACTTCTAATTTCAAAATATGACCTACTTTGCTCACGAATCCTCTTATATTGACGAAGGTTGCACTATAGGTGAAGGAACAAAAATATGGCACTTCTCACACATCATGACCAGATGCACCATTGGCCAAAACTGTAATATCGGCCAAAACGTCGTAGTGTCACCTGATGTGGTATTGGGCAACAATGTAAAAATTCAAAACAACGTTTCTATTTACACGGGCGTAACATGCGATGATGATGTGTTTTTAGGACCATCTTGTGTATTTACCAATGTCATTAACCCTCGGAGTGCCGTCAATCGTAAAAACGAATTTTTAAAAACTCACGTCGGAAAGGGTGCCTCGATTGGTGCTAATGCCACCATCGTTTGTGGTCATAATATCGGAAAATTTGCTTTTATAGGAGCTGGTGCAGTCGTAACGAAACCCGTGCCTGATTATGCACTTATGGTAGGCAATCCCGCTCGGCAGATGGGTTGGATGAGTGAATATGGTCAACGGCTACATTTCGATAAAAACGGTCAAGCCACCTGTCCCGAAAGCCAAGAATCCTATTTACTCCAAAATAATGTAGTCTCAAAAAAATAATTGTAATAAACACGAAACTAATTTGACCCTAAACCTTAATCAAAAATTTAACTAAACACAAGCGTAAAACACGTAAACTCCCCCCTTCAAAAGCAAAAACAAGCCCACTGATCATAAATAAACACCAATGTCTAAAAAATTCGCATTAATCGGGGCCGCAGGCTACATTGCACCCAAACACATGAAAGCCATCAAAGATTTGGGCCACGATTTAGTCGCTGCCATTGACCCTAATGATTCAGTGGGTATAATAGATAGCTATTTTCCAAATGCATCTTTTTTTACTGAAATAGAGCGTTTTGACCGACATCTTGAAAAAATAAAGAGGTCAGATAAAAAAGTTGATTATATGAGTATTTGTAGCCCTAATTATCTTCACGATGCTCATATTAGATTTGGGTTGAGATATGGTGCCAATGTTATCTGTGAAAAACCGATAGTCCTCAATCCTTGGAATTTGGATCACCTTCTAGAAATAGAAAAAGAAACACAGCAAAAAACATTTTGTATATTACAATTAAGGCTCCACCCTACAATAATGGCCTTAAAAAATAAAATAGACAATGCACCTAAAGATAAAATATATGACATTGACCTTTCTTACATTACTTCAAGAGGTCAATGGTACTACGCATCATGGAAAGGAAATAATGAAAAATCAGGAGGAATAGCTACTAATATAGGTATTCACTTTTTCGATATGCTCCAATGGATATTTGGAGAAGTAAAAACTAATATTGTCCATATGAACTACCATGACAGAGCTGCTGGATTTTTAGAATTTGAAAGAGCACGAGTCCGATGGTTTTTAAGTATCAATAAAAACAATCTACCACCCAATGCAAATAATTTAGGACAAAAAACCTATAGATCTATTGTCATTGAAGGTGAAGAATTAGAATTTTCTGAGGGTTTCGACGCTTTACATACTGTTTCCTATCAAAAAATTTTAGATGGACATGGATATAGTCTAGAAACTTCAAAGCCAGCTGTTGAAATAGTATATAATATTAGAAATGCGGCACCTGTTGGTATGATAGGTGATTTTCACCCATTTTGTAAATTACCACTTTCCAATCACCCCTTTAAACCCTAAATCAGAGCACAGCTCATAAACACAAAAATCATGAAAGGTATCATTTTAGCCGGAGGTTCCGGCACCAGACTCTATCCCATTACTAAAGCCATCAGCAAACAGCTCATGCCTATCTACGACAAGCCAATGATATATTATCCATTGTCTATTTTGATGCTATCTGGAATTAAAGATATATTGATTATCACTACGCCAGAAGACCAAGCAGGTTTCATTAGGCTTTTGGGCGATGGAAGTGAATTAGGGTGTAACTTTCAATATGAAGTCCAAGAAGTACCCAATGGACTGGCGCAAGCCTTTGTCATTGGTGAAAAATTTATTGATGGAGATGAAGCATGTTTGGTATTGGGTGACAATATTTTTTATGGCTCAGGGCTATCTAAATTATTACAAAATAGCGCTCAAATAAAGCAAGGTGCAAAAGTATTTGCCTACCCTGTCAATGATCCAGAAAGATATGGCGTAGTAGAATTTGATAACAACTTAAAAGCCATTTCCATAGAAGAAAAACCACAATACCCTAAGTCCACGTATGCTGTACCTGGCCTTTACTATTACGACAATCAAGTTGTAGATATCGCTAAAAGCATACAGCCCTCAGCTAGAGGAGAATATGAAATAACTACGGTCAATCAATACTATCTTGAACGCAATCAACTTCATGTGGGCATCATGGACAGAGGTACAGCCTGGTTAGACACGGGAACCTTTGATTCGCTTCATGATGCTTCAGAATTTGTTCGAGTGATAGAAAAAAGACAGGGATACAAAATTGGATGCATTGAGGAAATAGCTTGGCGCATGAATTTTATAGACAGTGAAATGTTAGAAAAACTGGCTTCACCACTTATCAAAAGTGGCTATGGCACCTACTTGATAAAAATATTAAACTCTTCAACCCACTCTAAATAACAAAAATGAAAAATATACTTATCACAGGCGGTGCAGGATTTATTGGCTCTAACCTTGTGGAATTTTTACTCAACGATAATAGAGTGACACTCGTAAGAGTCCTTGATAATTTATCCACTGGCTTTGAACACAACTTAGAGCCTTTTAAAAATCATCCCAAATTTCAATTTATTAAAGGCGATATCAGAGATTTCGATACATGCCTCGATGTAACAAAAGATATTCACGCCATTAGTCATCAAGCAGCCTTAGGAAGCGTACCTAGAAGCATTCAAGATCCTTTAACCACCAATGCAGTCAATATAGATGGTACACTCAATATATTTCAAGCCGCTGTAAAAAACAAGGTTAAACGAGTAGTCTTTGCTGCTTCATCATCCACTTATGGAGACAGCGAAGGATTACCAAAAGTAGAGCACATCATAGGAAAGCCTTTATCACCTTATGCTATCACAAAGTATGTCAATGAATTATATGCTGACATATTTGCTAAAACTTATGGTTTGGAATATATGGGTTTGCGATATTTTAATGTTTATGGACCAAAACAAGACCCCAATGGCGCCTATGCTGCTGTAATTCCATTATTTTTTAAAGCAGCTTTAGAAAACCAATCTCCTATCATAAATGGCGACGGTAATAATAGCCGTGACTTCACTTATGTGGACAATGCTGTTGAAGCTAATGTTTTAAGTCTTTTTACTGAACATTCACATGCCATAAATCAAATATACAATATAGCTTGTGGTGAAAGGACATCTTTGAATGAGCTTTGGAAAATAATTAAATCGGTTTCAAAATGTTCTAGTGATGCAATACATGGCCCCAATAGGTCTGGTGATATTCCCCACAGTTTGGCAAGTATCGAAAAAGCCCAAAATTTACTTCAATATTCAGGAAAAATAAAATTGGATGAAGGCTTAAAAAAAGCGTTTGAATGGTACAAATTGACATCTTAAACTCAAATATTAAAAAATAAATTCGCCCCTGTTATGTACCCAATCAAACTTTGGGACGTCTCACAAAATGTGCGATTAAAAAAATTAAAAAAATGCAACACAAAATAGCAGTTATTGGTCTGGGTTATGTCGGACTACCCTTGGCAGTAGAATTTGCCAAAAAATACGTCACAGTAGGTCTAGATATAAATTTGGAGCGAATAAACGAACTAAAAAATGGCAAAGATTCAACACTAGAAGTAGAAGACGAATTGCTAAAAGAAGTTTTAGCATCTTCACTCGATTACGACAATGACGGTTTATTTGTCACGGTTAATCTAGAAGACATATCCCATTGTAATACCTATATTATTACAGTACCTACTCCGACAGACAAGAATAACCGCCCCGTACTTACACCTTTATACAAAGCCAGCGAATCAGTTGGAAAAGTTCTCAAAAAAGGAGATTATGTCATCTATGAATCCACTGTATATCCAGGTGTGACTGAAGATGAATGTGTCCCTGTATTGGAAAAAATGTCGGGATTAAAAATGAATCAAGACTTTTTTGTGGGTTACAGTCCTGAGCGTATCAATCCTGGTGATAAAGAACATACAGTATCTAAAATATTAAAAGTGACATCTGGATCTACACCCGAAGCTGCTGAGGTCATCGATCAACTCTACAAATCCGTTATTACTGCTGGCACATATAAAGCCAGTAATATAAAAGTGGCCGAAGCCGCCAAAGTCATTGAAAATAGTCAGAGAGACATTAATATAGCTTTTGTCAATGAACTATCAAAAATATTTAATCGTTTAGGTATTGATACTCATGAAGTATTAGAAGCAGCAGGTACAAAATGGAATTTTTTGCCCTTTAAGCCAGGATTGGTGGGTGGACATTGTATAGGTGTTGATCCATACTATTTGGCTCAAAAAGCTCAAGAAGTAGGATATCATCCCGAAATTATTCTTGCCGGCAGAAGGCTGAATGATAGTATGGGCCAATATGTAGCTTCTGAAGTCATCAAACTCATGGTAAAAAAGGATATTCCTGTCAAAGGTAGTAATATTCTCATGTTGGGCATCACTTTCAAAGAAAACTGCCCTGACATTCGCAATACAAGAGCCATTGATATCTATAATGAACTTAAAACCTATGATCTCAATGTAGATATTTATGATCCATGGGCCAATCCTGACGAAGTTGAGCACGAATACAATATAAGATCAAATATGTCCATTCCCAAAAAACAGTATGACGCTATAATTTTAGCCGTAGCTCATAAAACTTTCCTCAATATTTCGATAGACGCTTTAAAAAATAAAAACGCTATTATTTATGACGTTAAAGCCGTGTTACCTAAAGAAAATGTTGACGGAAGACTATAAACCAAGAATTATTTTTAATTCTGTTTTTCTTTAAAAAAAAACTTTCTAAGCTTTCATACAAAAACTCAACCTAAGTTCGGTCAAATAAACTTATCAATTGAGTTCATAATTGTAAGTACAAAAAAAAGCCATTCCACATAAAATGGAATGGCTTTAAAAAATTCATCAATATTCAAAATCCTTTTATTTCAGAAGTATCATCTTTTTTACATCTGAATATTTTCCTGTCTCAACTCTATAGATGAGGACACCTGATTGTCCTAAAGACTCTCCATCTATTCTGAATGAATTCGAACCTTTATCAAAGTAAGATTCAGTAGAGTAAATCACCTTTCCAGCTATATCCATTATTGACAATCTAACATTTCCTTGTTCTGGTATTTCAAAGTCTATGCTAGTAAATGAGTTAAATGGGTTGGGTTGATTTTGGTGCAAAACAAATGTTTCTCTTGTATTGAGTACATTTCTTACCATCAACTTGACATCTACTTGTTTTTCTTCACCGCTGATACCTAATGTTTTTGTAACATCAGATGTCAAGCTAATGATAGATGTATTAGATTTATCTTTTAACAACCTAAACTTCAAAGTAAATAGTACATCATTCTCAAGAAGGTTTTGAGGTGCTTCTTCGTGCCAAACTGTAGGAATCTTCCCTTCATGTATTCTGTTAAAGGCAAAATTTGACTCATCCATTTCCAGGATTCCTTTTTCAAAACCCACAAATTCATAAGAACTATTATCAAATTCAATTGTGGTCTGAAAACCTAAAACTGTTTGGTTTTGTCCTGCAAAAACTGGAACTTCAACTATCTCACCTGTACGTGCTTCTAAATTATTTACTGCAAAATTAATGGCATTTTTCGACCTGCTATCCACTTCAACTCCTTGGGCATTGACCGTTACCGTACCATTGACGTCTCCAATTTTTACGGCATTGAAGTTTTGTTGAGTAAATGGCTTAGAAATATTACTAAATTCATAATTTTCTTTGAACGGGAATGGTCTCATTATATCTGTTGGAACAAAATCAGAAGCTACAAATCTCCATGAATTTTGCCCATTTGGAAACTCATTTGTAATACCTAATATCACCTTTCTCAAAGCAATAAGGTCAGATGCTGTCACTCTTTGGTTATTGTCTATATCGGACGCAATCACCTTTTTTACATCAGTGAACTCTACTATTCCTAGTATATGCCTTTGAATAAATACAAGATCTAACGTTGTCACACCATTCAACACATCCCTATTGTCTTTAGCATGCAATTTATAGTTGACACCATTTGATAGGTTTGAAAAATTATAATTCCCCACACTATTCGTATTCAAATATTGAGTTTGCTCGGTACTTTCTCCTTCTATTACTACATCAATGCCTGAATTACCGCCAATAATTCTTCCACTTACATAAATATTATTGTTAGCGTTATCTGGACAAATGTTTGAGTTGTCTTGAAGAATGAGCTTCACTGTACAAAAATCGCTATTTCCAGCCAAATCCGTAACTGTCACATCCACTGACACCTCTTGAGAAATACCATTCGGGATATCATCGCATGTAAATACCATACCAGAGCTATTCATATTAGGTATCCAAATCTGAGCGTTTCCACTTAAATATTCGGCCCTTGTAGCCAATATGCCATTTCCTCTAAAGTAATGTTCTTGATTCAACATAGTTTCCACTGGTAAAGCACCAAAGAATGTAAATTTCAATTGATTTTGTGGAGTACAATTATCAGTTGCACCACGATCATAATCCTTAGCCCAAATGGCAACTGTTCCGTCAGAGTTCATGACCGCTGTGGTCAATGAAGTTATACAATAAGGTGTTGGTTTTTTACGCTCCAATACTGTAATGTCATGATTACAAACCGCTTGGTTACCACACTTATCCTCAGCAATCCACCTTACTTTATACACACCAGCTGTTAAAGTATGGTCAAAAGAATTTGTATTTCTTCTTGCTATCAATGTCACACCATCTTCGCGATAAAGCTCATAAGTCCAATTCAAATTGGTATTGTCTTTTGGACAGTCATCCACAGCATCCATTATAAATCTGACCTCTCCCGTACAATTATCTCCAAACCCTGATACCACTCTATTCACACAATTAAATTCAAAATCAGGCTTGACATCGTTTTTGAGTTTGATAATTTGTGTGTGTTCGTACCAACCTTGTCCATATACAGGATTATTATCGTTGTAAGTACACCAATCAATGACAGTCCATGTTCTAATCACTTTTTCGCAAGCTCCATCCACAAATTTGAATGTCTGATCTTTATGTGTCATTGCCACTAGACTACAATTATCATCATTCACCGTAGGCCTATCAAAACCTGTAGGTAAGTCACTTGGATTCAAATTGGAATGACAGACATCTGTTTCATAATTTTGAGGCCACCTAATATCATTACGTGGGTCATTTGGGTTGTTGATATTGTAATAAAATGGTTTAGAATCCACTAAATAAATCAATTGAACACAAGAGTGTCTAAAACCCTGCTTATCTACTACTGTCCAAGTTCTAGTCACCAACCCCTCTCCACACTGATTTATTTCTATATCATCCTTGTGCGACACAGTATAATCAGGACAATTATCTATAGCTTCTGGTTCTCCAGTTACAGTAATATCTGTGTAGTCTGATTGACATTCTAAAGTAATATCATCTGGACAAAAGATAAATGGGGGCAATTTGTCCTCTACTTGCACTTCTACCATACATGTGTTAGAGTTGCCATAAATATCAGTGACCCGTAGTTCAACCATAGCTCTGAAACTAGTATCTACCTCATTACAACAAAATTCTATGAACTCTCCGAAAACAGAACTAGTATCACATCTACCCACAGTCTTTCGCACTTCATAAGTCAATATACCACAATTGTCATGACTTCCGTCATCGAATGTAAAAGCATTAACTCTCGCAAAACCATTACCTCCAATAGCGACTTTTGTAAATTGATCACATACTGGAGTAGGACGAACATCATCCCTAACAGTTACTGCAAAGGTACATTCACTGGCGTTTCCACAATCGTCAGTTACTGTCCATTTTACATAATTTACTCCAATTCTTAAACCAGTGATATAGCTTGAATTTTGAATGACATTATCGTCCAAATACTCCTCTTCATCATAAGAATAAGAAAGGTGATAAGTCAATAATTCAGCTGGTGAACATTCTGATTCTACCAGAGGTCTTTCTACAAAAAGAGAGCCAGTGCAGTCATTATTTTCTGTAGAAATGGTCATATCATCTGGACACTTCAATTCAGGTCCTTCGTCATCCACAACTTTTATTACTTGATTGTGTATCAACACACTTCCACTACACCACTCAATCACTTTGTGGGTACGGAATATTTTATA
>CAZBCV010000144.1:0-8253 GCA_964490495.1 uncultured Aureispira sp.
TTAGATTCTAAAAGAGGATTGGATAGGTCGTTTATTTTGATGATATCCTCATTGTCTTGTTTGCCATGGGGACTAAATAAGATCAAATTTTTTTCATAAATACTATATACGCCTTTAAAAAGCTGACCCATACCTACTGGCCAACTTAAGGGAGTGACTTTGAGCTTAAGTTTTTGTTCTATTTCGTCCAATAAATCAAAGCCATCTTTACCTTCTCTATCCAATTTGTTGATAAAAACTATGATGGGTGTTTTGCGCATACGGCATACTTCAACCAATTTTTCGGTTTGCTCTTCCACGCCCTTAGCTACATCTACTACTACGATGACACTATCCACGGCTGTGAGCGTTCTATATGTATCTTCTGCAAAATCTTTGTGTCCTGGAGTATCTAAAATGTTGATTTGTTTATCTCTGTATTCAAAGGCCATCACCGAGGTAGCTACGGAGATTCCCCTTTGTTTTTCTATCTCCATAAAGTCAGAAGTGGTGCTTTTTTTTATTTTATTGGATTTTACAGCTCCAGCTTCTTGAATGGCACCCCCAAAAAGTAGTAGTTTTTCAGTGAGTGTAGTCTTACCTGCATCAGGATGGGCTACTATTCCGAAGGTTTTTCTTTTGCTTAATTCATCAGCATGCGTACTCATGGGTCAATATTTTTAATAAAAATGAGCGCAAAGTTAATGACATCTAAAGGATTTTGAGGATTTATAATTTATAAAATATTATTTTTAAAAAAATGGCACAATTTCTGTATGGATAATATTATGGATATACAGAAAATAAATCGAAGACATTTTGTAGAAACAGACCTATATTACAGGGTGAGTATGGGACTGTCGTCTAAGTTGCTGCAATACCAAAATGGTATTTTTCATTTGGAAGTGACACTGGGTAGGAAATGGGAAAAAAACTATAATGCTACCGCCGCGGAGATAGCTCACGCTTGGAAATCTAACCATGATGAGCTTGTTCATGCTATCGGATGTAAAGTTTTTATCATTGATTTAAGAAAAGATGCATCAAAGACGGTATTGATACAGTCGGGTATTACGCCAGGATATGATGCGTTTAAAGGAATATTGTTTAGGAAAAACTACTTAAATTGATAAAAATATTTGGTGGCAATTTTGAATAATAAAGAGGTCAATTTATTTAATTATCCTATTTTAAGGGGCTTTTTTGAGGGTAAAACCAAAGGTGCTTCCTATATTGAGTGTAGAGCGTAAATTTATAGTTTGGTCGTGTGCTTCTACGATGTGCTTCACGATAGAAAGACCAAGACCCGAACCTCCTTGTTTTCTAGATCTGCTCGTGTCCACCCTATAAAATCTATCAAAAACATGCTTTATGTGTTCGCTGGCTATTCCGAACCCATTGTCTGATACTTCCACAAGTATTTCTGTTTCAAGGTCGTAAAATGAGACTTTAGTCCTTCCATTTTCCTTTCCATATTTGATAGAATTGACTAGCAAATTATTAAAAACTTGTCTTATAGCTTCTCTATCCGCCATCACAAAATAAGGAGGCGATGTTTCTTCTGTAAATTGTAGTTTTATATTTTTCTTTTTGGCAATACTTTTGATATCCTCAAATATTTCTTCCACTAATTCGTAAACATCAAATTTTTTGATGTCCAAACTTCCATTTCCTGATTCGAGTTTATTGATGAGATCCAAATCTTCTACAATATTTTGAAGTCTTTCAACATTGTCGGCAGCTCTATGTAAATAATCCATATTTATTTTCTCATCCTCCAATTTTGTATCTATCAAAGTGTGCAGGTAGGCTTGAATTGAAAAAATGGGGGTTTTGAGTTCATGTGAGATATTGCCTACATAATTTTTACGATATTCTTCCAATGTTTTGAGGCTGGCAATTTCTTTTTTGGTTTGGATGGCCCATTGCATCACTTTAAGATTCACGTCATCTAAACTCTCATTCGTCAACTCAGATTTGTCTTTTTTTGAATCATAAATGAGTTTATAAATGAGCCTAATCTTCCTAAAAACATAAGTATCTAAATAGTATTTTACTATAAAATAATTGGCTATCAGTATAAAGATGATGGTCCCTACAAACAACCAATTATTGTGCAAAAAAGTAATATTGAGCCATACCAATACAGTTGTCACCACAGTCACCAATATTGTGATGAGAACCGTAATTTCCCGTATATTTATCTTTTTATACAATATTTAAAAACTAAATTTATATCCTACTCCCTTCATGGTTTTTATATAGTCATCACCTATTTTTTCTCTTAGTTTTCTTATGTGAACATCTATGGTGCGATCTCCTACAATCACTTCATTGCCCCATATTTTTGAGAGAATTTCGTTTCTATTGAACACCTTTCCTGGTTTTGATGCTAAAAGGCACAAAAGTACAAATTCTTTTTTAGCTAACTGTATTTCTTCACCTTTAAGATGGATAGATATATTTTCTTCGTCGATGACTAAATCTCCAAAAACCAATTGTTTTTGCTTTTCTCCGTTTTCGACGCTAGATTTGTGCCTACGCAGCAAGGCTTGAACACGAGCCAAAAAAACACTAGGTTTGATAGGTTTGTTTATGAAATCGTCTCCACCGGTTTCCAATGCAGAGATTTGAGTAAATGATTCGTTTCTGGCAGTCAAAAAGGTAATTAATGTATCGGAAAATTTTGCATCCGTTCTCAATTTTTGACAAACTTCTATGCCATCCATCCCCGGCATCATAATATCCAAAACTATGAGATGTGGTTCAAATTTATGAGCTACTTTTATCGCCTCTTCACCATCTAAAGCCGTTTTAACTTTATAGCCTTCCCGCTCTAAATTGTATTTTAGTACTTCGATAATGTCCTCTTCATCATCTACAATGAGAATTTTATACTTATCTGACATAACTCAAAAATTTTCACAAAAGTAGTGATTAATCCATCTATATCACAATATCTTAATATTAATTTTATGTTATGTTAACCATCGTAAATTTATTCTACTTGATCTACTATCAGTTTAAGCAACAATATTTTAATATAGTTCTTCTACATCTCTATGCTTTAAAAACACTGGATTTTATGATCTGGCTCAACATAGTGAGTACAGTTTTAGAAAAAATACTTTTTCATTTAAAAATAATTACTCACTGCAGTGAACTACTCAAAAAATTATCCCTACATAGAGATATTATTTTTATTTTTTGTCATTTTGATTTCATTTTTATAATTTGAATCTTTTAAAATTCGTTATCAAAACGAAATAATTATTAACTTGCGGCCTTTTTTATACATTCATTAACGAAATCACAGTATGTTCAAAATATTTAGATTTAATACATTTATCTTAATATTCTTAAGTCAATTCACATTTGCCCAAGACAAACCTATTATTTCAGGTGCATTAGAAACCAATGCCAATGTGTTTTTGAGAGATTCTGCCATAAATGCGATCAATACACCTCAATACGACAGGCAATTTTTCGGTGGTGAAGCATGGCTCAATCTCAATGTACAATATGAAGGTTTTACAATAGGGACACGGTTTGACATGTTCAATAATTCTAATTTACAGAACCCAACAGGATCTTATTCTGGTACAGGTATAGGCCGATGGTATATCAAAAAGAAACTTAACAAATTAGAGTTGAGTGCGGGTTATTTGTATGATCAGATAGGTTCGGGTCTTATTTTTAGGGCTTTTGAAAATAGACCGCTCTTCATAGATAATGCGTTATATGGCGTGCAAGGTAAGTATGATTTTAATGACTCGTGGAATCTAATGGCCTTTGTGGGAAAACAAAAAGACGCACTGAATGTCCATACGGGAAACATCAAAGGTATCCGACTAGAGGGCTTTATTAGTAAGGGTTCTGAAGAGAATCCACTAAATTTTGCTCCAGGTATTGGATTTGTAAATAGAACGATTTCTGATGAAAACATGCAAAAGGTAAAAAATGAACTTTTGACCTATCAAAATGTAGATAGATTTTCGCCAGTACATAATACTTACGCAGCCTCCATATACAATACGTTGTCTTATAAAGGAATTAGCCTTTATACAGAGGCAGCACTCAAATCTAATGATATTTTTTATAACCCTTTTGCAGAACTTACTCAGATTGCGGGTTCTACATTGGGTAAACTCCAACAAAATGCGGGTTCTGTGTTTTATGGAAGTATGTCATTTACAGCAGGTAATTTAGGTGTAACTTTGGATGCAAAAAGAACAGAAAATTTTAGTTTTAGAGTGGACCCTACATTGGAATTATTAAGAGGGATTGTAAATTTTTTGCAGCCTCTCAATAGGCAAAATACTTACCGATTGACAGCAAGATACAGTCCGGCAGCGCAAGAAGTATCAGAAATGGCCTATGCCGTTGATCTAAGATACAAAATAAATAAGAGTTGGAGTGCCAATTTGAATTTTTCTGATATCAAAACTATCGAAGGGAAACGATTGTTCCAAGAGGTTTTTTCAGAAATAATTTATAAACATAATAACAAGTGGCAACTCTTGTCTGGTATTCAATTTTTGACCTACAATCAAGAAATATACGAAATGAAAGCGGATGTGCCTTTGGTCAAAACCATTGTTCCTTATGCAGATTTTTTATATAAATTTAGTCGCAAAAAAGCACTAAGGCTTGAAGTTCAATATATGGAGACTCAACAAGATTTTGGAAGCTGGTTTTTTGGTGCTGCTGAATACACAATTGCTCCCAAATGGAATTTTGAATTTGCAGGGATGTACAATAGTAACCCCAAAAAAGTCAATCCAAAAGGTGAATTGGCCAAAATATTTTATCCTACTGCCGGAATAGCTTATTTAGAAAAAGCACAGCGCTATAGCTTGAGATATGTCAAACAAGTGGAGGGAATTGTTTGCTCTGGTGGTATTTGTCGTTTGGAGCCTGCTTTTAGTGGATTTAGATTTTCTTTAAATACAACATTTTAATCACTTTTAAACTAATAACAATATGAAACACCTATTTTTTTTATGTTTACTTGCTTTATTATCTTTCACAGGATGTACGGAGATAGAAATGCCATTATCCGTTACACCACCTCCAGTCACGGACAGGGCCGTATTGATAGAAAAATTGACGGGTGTGAGTTGTGTCAATTGTCCACGTGGAGATGCCGCAGTCAAAGATATAAAATCTGAATTTGAGGGTAAGGTATATTCTATATCTATTCACGGCGATGATAGCTTTACAGTTCCTATAAAAGACGCAAGTAGATTTGATTTTAGGACTCAAGTAGGTAAGGATATAGAAAGTGGATTTACTTTTTTGGGGAAACCCTCTGCGGTCATCAATAGAGTTCCTTTTAACAATAATGCATTTGCCAATCCATCTATTGGACAATGGCGTGCTGCTGTGGAAAAAGAGTTGAACAAACCTCATGTAATTTCCCTATTTGCTGATGTAGATTACGACGAAAATGAAAAGCGTATTCAATTAGATGTAACAGCTATACCCTTGATAGATATGGACGGTATATACACTATAAGTGTGTATCTAACTCAATCGGGAATAGTAGATGCTCAATTAAAAGACAATACAACTGAGAGAGATTATGTGCACGATAATGTGCTTCTTGATATGATGACTTCTTTTAGTGGGGATTTATTGGGAAGAGACCTGAAAAAAGACAATGAAATAAGAAAGAGATATACTTATACCCTAAAAGATTCACCAGCTGAACTATGGAGCACGGACAAGATGCAGGTCATTGTGATGGTAGCAGCAAGCAATACTGGTGACAGAAGCGTGCAGCAAGCAACGGGTGTGTATATAAAAAAGTAATGGAGTGATTTATTCCCCGTATTTTAACAAAAATTCAGGGTTTATGGCTTTGAAACTTATACGACCATTTGTAAAATTTTCTTCGGTCAAAGATATATTGTTTTTGGCGGTGTACGGTCTTATGACAATACCTTCGGCCCACACATCTTTTTGAAATGAACTTCTCACAGAGTTTCATTTTATTTTAAAAGCGATACCAAATCACTAAGTCTATCCTCTATACGCATTTGATTGGGCATGTCAAACACTTCCATATAAGTATCAGTCTTAATATGTCCTTTTTTTACTAGACCTTTAGCCATTTCCAAATTATCTACCGCTTCTATAAAGTCATTATTTTTTGCTAATACCTCAGCCCTCCAAAAGTATGCAGCAGAACAGTTTTTGTATTCTTTGAGTGCAATATCAAAATCTATAAGTGCATTTTTATCATCCCCATTAAAAAAGTGGCAAATCCCTTTATACACGTAGGCATAGACATCAGCATGATGCCCCTCGTCTTCAATATATTTAGTAAACTCCAGTATAGCTTCTGTATATCTTCCAAGCTGTCTTAAAGCCAAACCTTTTAAATAATTGACATTTTCACCCCAAGCATAGGTCACTTTACCAGGTGTATAATCGTCATACTCTGTCAATAAAGCCAATGCACGCTCATAATCTCGATAATAATACAACATCAACCAACTATAATAGTACAAAGATCCTTTCGGGTCAATTTGGTAGGCCTTTTCAAGATAGGGATAAGCAATGTGATAGTCTCCAATTTTGGTATATGGAGTAGATTTTTCTTGATAGTTACCCGATACATTGTGGTTAAGAGCTATCAAAGTATCGCATCTAGACTGATGTAGCATACTGCCTTGGTACGGCAGCTTTTTATTGATATCTTCTTGCATTAGCATGATACCTTCTACCCCCAAGTTTTCATTTACTTTTGACCAATCGGTGGCAGTTTTTTGTTTAGTTGTCATTTGAGCACATCCATAATGTAAAAGCAAAACTACCAGAATAGACAAATTATTAAGGAAATATTTCGATGATTTCATTATTAAGAATTTTAAAAGTTAAAAATTTGTAGCTGTCTACATTTTGCTCGCCTAGCTTACCAGGAATCCATTGGTCTAAGCCCTGACATATACTCAAAATTTGTCCACTCAAATCTAGATGAAATTTTTTCTCTACATATGCAGTATCTGTTTCCAATACTTCAAATCGTCCCGTCTCCCCCTTACAATTAACTACAAACCTTATTCGTATAAGGCCTGATTCTATGATGTCTTTTGGTACAACATATTTTTGCTTAAATATCTTTTCTATATGGTAGATACCTCCAATATAATGTGTTCCAGGGCCATAATAACGATATTTCGGATGATTGCTAAAAATAAGGTCATCGCAAACTTGAAAGTCATTTTCTTCTTTTATGACTTTTTTCGTTACTTTAAGGGATTCCTCTTTAAAATCACCATCCAAAAAGCCTCTGACAAGCAAATCTTTTGGTTTTTGCTGCAAAACTTGAAGTTTAAAATATTGCAATTTGGGATTACAATCCCATTTATTCCCATACAAATTAAGTACTTTATTCCCGTTGATATCCTCCAAACTATAACATTTATAAATAGTTTGCTTTTTCAATTTATTGTAAATCATGACTACGGAGTCTCGAAAACAAAAGTGATAGTTGTTGTTTTCCCAACATCCATCCACAGATAAATTTTTCGCCGCTGACGGATTGTCCACCATATTGTAAAAAAAATAACTATTCTGAACATTTAACGTTTTACCAGAAACTTCAAAGGCTGTTTTTGATTTCAATATCTTGTCATCTTCTTTGGTGACACCATCCACAATTGGAAAAATAGTGGTATCATTTACCATAAAAGCGTGATTTTTTAAAGGTATAGCTGAGTTTTGATCCAAAGGATCTAACAACCTATACCCACCCAACCAAAGGTTGGATGGAGTCTCGTAAGACAATTTTTGATGACAACTAATAATAGTTACTCCAAATATAATAGACAGTAAAAAAAATATGTGTTTTATCATAATTGAATTTTAACTTATTCGATAGCTTTAGTTCTAGATAAGAAATCAATAAAACCGGTTTTGTCGGCTTGAGCTAAACCAAATCTTTAGCAAGCGGCTTAATTTTATTTCTTACCAATAGATAAACTATAGGCACAATGCCGGGAAAAAGAACCATTAACAGTATCCAAATGATTTTATTTTCAATATTAGAATTAACTATTTCTAACA
Organism: uncultured Aureispira sp.; assembly: GCA_964490495.1. Lineage (GTDB taxonomy): Bacteria > Bacteroidota > Bacteroidia > Chitinophagales > Saprospiraceae > OLB9. The sequence continues at coordinate 8,053 of CAZBCV010000144.1, forward strand.
TAACTATCAACCAAAAAAAGAAATAAATGGTTACGCCTGCATATAGAAGGTACTTCACGTTCTCTATATAATTCAATATCCCTAAGGCTCCTATTATGATAAAAAAAGAGCTTACTGCCAAAAGCGCTATTAGGTTTTTAGTACTTACGTGAAATGTTTTTGTGGTCATTGATTAGTGATTTATCTTACTCCAAAAGAACA
>CAZBCV010000145.1:0-8201 GCA_964490495.1 uncultured Aureispira sp.
TAATTATTTTGAAAGTGCTTTAATCAATAGTTTTATATTTTTTAGCGTAAAAAAGTAGAATGGCGGTGTTGAAAAAAAAGAAAGGACCTACTTTGTCTGTTTCTATCAAGTCATTGATGAGGTTCATAGAGAGAATGATAATCAAGCTCAACAAAGAAGCCATAATAAAAAATTTATCTTTTGGATCTGACGCTGTATGATAAATTTTTTGGCCAAAAATTAATATGCTAAAACAAAAAGCTAAAAAGATTAAAAGCCCTATAATTCCTTGTTCTACCCATGTCATTAAATAGTAATTATGAATACCCGATTGTTCGGGATTGTCGCTGACATAGGTTTGAAAACTAGATATAGAATAAGACTTATAATTTGAATAAAATGTACTTGGACCAAACCCCAGCCAAAATTTTTCTTTTATCATTTCAGCACCGGCCATCCACCTATAGACGCGCTCCATAGAAGATATGTCTTCCAATTTGTAAGTAGCTTCTAATAAGTTGTCAAACTCAGTATGCGTTATGGTTCGTTCAAAGTTGGGTGCCAAATCCATATATTTATTATCCCATGACAAATATGAAACCCCTACAATCAAAATAATTGTTACAGTTGTTAAAGTGCGCTGTACCCATTGGTACTTAAAAATAAAATAAGCACCCCACGCAATAAACATTGACAATATAGCGGCTCTTGTAAAACTAAAATAAATACCAACAATAAAAATTAGCATTGCGATTATATATTTTGTAAAGGGCCTCGATTCTATTTTATTTGTCATAAGAAAAGCCCATACATACGGTAAAGCTATAACACATATGGCTGCGTAAGTAACATGATTTCTAAAAAATGGACGAACTACTTCATAACTAGAAGCAAAAGTAAATCCTTCAAAAGCATGGCGCACCATAACTATCAGAATGACCACAAATAAAAAGTAATATAATGTCTTATAAGCTTTAAAATAAAAATCACTTTCCTTAAATATCAAAAGGGGAAAAATAAAAAAGGGGAAAATGTACCAAAACTTTGCGATGAAAAATTTAAAAGATATGAAGGGAAAGGTAGAATTTATTGAAGTAACAAAGATCCAAAAAACATGAGCTATTAAAAGCAAGAATATAGGATGAAAAATATAAAATTTGGGGAATGTAAACTTTTCCTTTATCAAAATTAAAATTGTAATAACCATCATAATAGCCATCAAAGGTTCAGTAGGTATATCTAACCCTAAGCCGATATTATCAAAGTAGTGTTCAAATGAAAATGGAAGTACTACAAAAATAATATAAAACAACCTTCTGTAGTCATCAATTATTGGTCCCACGCCCACTAAGGCTATAGGTAAAAGGAGCGGCAAAAAACTTTCTGTAAAATATACACTCACTATACTCAACAACAAAACAAATACAAAGCCAATATAGATACTCTGTGCGTTGACTTTATTGTTTATTATTGTCTGTGGCATCATAATGAGTGGCTATTATAACTCCGCAGATTTAAAATTTTCAATAATAAGTATAGCAAAAATTGATAATGCAATACCTATAATACTAGTGATCAATACTAAAATCGCTCGCTTAGGCTTAACTTTTTGAACAGGGGCTTCTGCTAATTCTACAATATGGAGCGCCGAAAACGGCATAGAAAAAGCGGCATCAAGTTGTTTAAATCTTTCTTTATCCAAACTCATTTGGTCAACAAGCCTACTTTGTTCAAGCTCAAGTCTTTTGATGGTCGGAAGGGTAGGAGAATATTTTTCAAGTTCTTCTATGGCTTTACCCTTTTTAAGTTTAGCCCCGGATTCAATAGCTTGGTATCTAATTAAAGAGTCTCTAAAAGAAGGGTGTTTCTTAAATATTTCTATTTTTCCTTGCGCATCCATCATTTCAGAATCTGCTTCAAGCATAATTTTAGCATAAATTTGAGATTGTCCATAAGCTTCAAAAATTCCTGAATCTTTTTTTAACTTATTGATTATTGTTGCCAATGAATCGGATTGAAATTGTTTTATTGCCAGATTTGAGTTATAATTTTGAATAAGATTGTTTTGGCTTTCCTTGACTAATCGTTGGGCTATTGAACTTATTTTATTACGGGCTGCATTGGCAATATCTGCCGCTTTTTCGGGACTTTTGTCTAAAACGATGAGATGAAGAGCGCCATATTTAGTTTTTATCGTTTTATAGTTTTCGAGCAATTCTTTTTTTACCTTAAATTTGGCTTTAGGATTAGATTTATTGATTTTGTAATGACTATATAAATCAAAAGAGTCCACCAAAAACATTAATAGCTCTTGAGATATGGCGATAGAAAATAGCCGATCTAAGTCTTTGTCATCTCCGTAAATTCTAATATCTTTGTCTTCATTACCTATTGGAATAGGCTTCGCCAAATCTGGACTGGCTGCATAAAATATAGTTTCTGCCTGATAATAATTAGGTATTAGAAGACTTACAACTACACTCAATATGAAAATGGATGCTGCTGTTTTTATAAGTTGACTCTTCCACTTATTGATTTGTCTTAAAAATATTACTAAACTATATTGGTCTGCCATGTTATTTATATAAATGCGTATTAAGTACCTTTACTCATCAAAAGTTTTACCTCTTGAATTTGAATAATTCGTAAAATAAAGGGCAAAAGTAAACAAATTATACCATTTATTATCAATCTTAAATTCCATTGTGTCGGAAATAATACATTTATTGACTCAAATACAGCATAACCCATTATAAAAAATAAAAACAATTTAAATAAGTCTTTTTTTAATGGGACAATGGCCAATTCCCTTTTTACAATATACACTTGACCCAAAAGAACAATAATTTGTGTGATGACTGTGGCCAATGCAGCACCTTTAGCGCCCATAACAGGTATCATTATAATATTGAAAATCACATTAAATATGAGTCCAAAACCATAGACCACATTGACGTGTTTCACATGTCCTGTAGCTACCAATAATGTGCCGTATATATAACCCATAGCCATGGCTAAGTACCCAATAATTAACCAACGTAAGGTGTCAAAAAACTCAACTTGATACTCTGAATACAAAAATGATAAAATTATTTCTCCGTTAAACCATAAAAATAGTACTATTATTATAGCCAAAGTTGTTGAATATCTTAAACCAATAGATTGAAGTTCTTTAAGGATATTAATATTGTACATGTTGGATGCAAACATAGGTAATAATAATGCCGCAAATAAATAACCCATCATATTGGCTGCATCGTAGAATCTATAAGCAGAGGCATAAACACCCGCTTGATAGTTATTGTCGTCTATGAGCTGACCCAACATCACACCATCTAATTTATTATAGGCCGTCATAAATATCATTGTCATGACATAAGGCATTGTAGATTTCAGTATGCGCAAAAAAGACTGTATTTTCCAATCAAAAACAAACGTTGGGGTCTTGAAATACAAAATTGTACTCCCTACTAAAGTTGAAATAAAAAGGGCTAACATTTGAGCTAAAACAAAATCTTTTATAGTAAACGCCTCCTTATGATGAGAGAACCACACTAAATATCCTATGAAAAAAATCATCAGTATTTTGTCGAAAGCACTGAGCAAAGAATCAACCTTGTAAAAACCTAGACCTGCTATACTAGATCTGAGCAACATAAATGCTGAACTAAGAATGAGATTGATAGCAATGAATCCAAGAAGCTTTAATTCGCCAAAACCCAAAATATACGCTATAAATAATGTGGCCGCAAAAAATAATGAACTTAATATAAGCTTTGTCAAAAGTAAGTCACTAAAATGCTGCCCAATAATATCTCTATTTTTAGAAACAAATTGAGAATTCCATGTTTGTAGGCCCGGGTCATTAATAAATTGAAATAGAAATACAAAATTGAACAAACTAAAATAAAGACCATAAGACTCGGTTCCCACTAAGTCCTGAACCCGTGCTTCTATACCGAAAATATAGGCTGGCTTCACAATCAAATTGATTATGAACAAAAGCACAATATTGACTACAAATTCTCTCTTCATCAGGCGACAAAGGTAGTGAATATGTGTGAAAGTGGGTAAATAAAGTTATCTTAGCATCAATTTATTCTTTATTATGAGGCTCTATTTCAACAAAATATCTGGGAAACGCAGCATCAAACTATCTAAATAGTTGGGATGGATGCTTGTTGAAGATGTGTATTTAAGATTTAATTTGAAAACTTCGAACATATGAAATTTATATGGGTGAGTTGAAAACTCATTTTAATACTAAGAATGTTAGTAAGAAATGGGCATGCAAACAATCTATATTTAACACAAAAAAATCCCCACTTATGTTTAACAAAAAGCGGGGATTAGATTTTTTCAGTATCTCAATTTTATCACTCCAAAAATGTGGTTCTATTTTATCGGCCCAAAAAACGAAGTTTTTACCGTGGTGATCAACTCATCACCATGATACACACCTACTTCTATGTTGTTTTTACCACTTTTCACTTTGTCTTTTGGTATTTTTATGAAAAGAGCTCCATCTTTTTTCGCATTTTTCTCCACCGCTGGCAATGCACCACCTACAACCTCGAAGACACCGGCCTCCGGAGACAACATCCTAAATTCTAATTGATAATCCTTTGAAGTTTTATTTATCATTTGATATTTGTACAAATTACCAATAGTTCCATCTGCATTCTCTTGAGCTAATAGACCTCCAGTACGTAAAAGAAGTACACTCACATCCGCGCGCATGGTGAATAAAGCAATTTCTATACCGATGAGAAGCGTTAATACTGCCATATAAGCTATAGATCGTGCGTTGATAAAATTGCGTTTTCCTGTTTCTATACCTTCTATACTATCTATCCTTATGAGTCCTTTGGGTCTTTCTACCTTTTCCATCACCTCGTCGCACACATCCATACAAGCCGTACAATTGACACATTCGAGCTGTGTGCCATTGCGAATATCTATGCCTGTGGGACAAACGTGAATACACAGTTTACAATCAATACAATCTCCCAAATTTGAAGTCATGCTTTTTAGGAAGTCTTCGCCTGATTCTACTGTTGACGTAGTTGTAGTCATCGCTGCCACTTTGGGCATTGATACTTCTTTTTTTATCTTGCCTCGTGGTTCACCACGCACATAGTCATAAGCCACTACCAAAGATTTTTGATCCAACATCACACCTTGCAAGCGACCATATGGGCAAATTGTAGTACAAACCTGTTCCCGTAGTCTAGAGAACACGACATAAAAAACAAATGAAAAAATAACCATAGCAATAAAACCACTCATATGCATGGCGATCGGCTCACTTATTATTCGTTTTACTTCGTCTATGCCAATGATGTAGGCCAAAAAGAAATTGGAAATAAGTACAGAAATACCAAAAAATATGACGTGTTTTGAAACTCTTTTTATAATTTTTTCACTATTCCATGGCGCTTTATCTAATTTTTTTTGTGCATTGTAGTCGCCATCTATTGCGTATTCTATCCGTCTAAAAACAAGTTCCATAAATACTGTTTGTGGACATATCCAGCCGCAAAATAACCTACCAAATATCACTGTAAAAGCAATAATAAATACCACAAGTATCAGCATAGCTATGGCAAAAAGATAAAAATCTTGTGGTGCAAAATGAAAACCAAACAATGTAAATTTTCGTTCTAGAATATTAAGAAGTATCCATGGTTCCCCATTGACTTTAATAAATGGTAATGCAAAGAATACAGCTAAATAAACGTAAGAAAGCCAAATACGATAATTGGTGTATGTGCCTTTTGGTTTTTTTGGAAAAATCCATATTCTTTTCCCAGACTTATCGACTGTGGCAATATTATCTCTAAATTGCTCATCTGAAGAATTTAGGTTTTTTTCTTCTGACATGACTCTTTAAAATTTTAATACAAAAATAATTGAAAAAATAGTATATAAATTGTGACCCTTGTTACCCAAACAAATATCAATTGTATATGAATTGAAAAAGGGAGAATTTGATTTCTCTATTCTCCCTTTCAAAAGTCTTTTATAATAAGCAACTCACAATCAACTTATTCCCCTACTTTAGCCTCTGCTTCTTCAATTGGAGTTCCATTTTCTACAGGAGCTTCGTTTTCTGCTGGCCCTTCCTTAGGCTCGTATATCTCACCTTCTGGAGCTTTCTGGTTTTCTGGATTTGTGCCTTGAAAAGTCAAAATATAACTGGCCACTTTTTGCATAGCAGCGGGCCTCAACTGAGCTTTCCAAGATATCATACCTTTTTCTGGTACACCATATTTTATTGTAGAAAATATATCATTGATACTTCCACCGTGTACCCAATATTTGTCCGCAAAATTTGGTCCAACGCCACCTTCACCATTGGCTCCATGACAAACCAAACAATTAGCTACATAGATATCCTTGCCCTCTGCTATCGCTGCTTCGTCTGTTAATACAGTAACAGATTTTTCATCAACAGAGTTAGCTTGCGACGCCAAATAAAGGGCCTTAGCATCTTCTGCCGCTGCCATTTCATTGATATATTCTGTCTCCTGATTGACGCCTCTATCCGATACGTGGTAGTACCAAAGATAAACAGCAGACCAAAAAATACAAATGTAAAACAACCACAACCACCACGGCGGAAGGGAGTTGTCCAATTCTCTAATGCCATCATAGTCATGTCCTAAGTCTATATCTTGTTCTTTTTCCTTAGGTACAAGATTCCACAACTTATCAGATACCGTGGCCCAAAGAGATTTGCTACCAGCAAAATTGGCTTTATCTACAACCTCCGGACCATAGTCATTAATCAATTTAATCTTTTGCATATCAATCAATGCCCATATGAGATTGATAGCCGCAAAAACTACTAATGTCAGTACAATAAATGCTAATAATAAAAACATATTATTGTAGGCCAAACCAAAAAAATCGGTCTTTTCTGGTTGAGGTAAAGCTGTTGCTTCGTCTTGAGCGTATAAGCCAACCGCACCAGCCAATGTTGTTATATATATTATGATGGTTAATAAAAGCTTCTTCATCATTTTTATTTTTAATATTTTATTGAATTAATTATTTATTCAGGCGTCATCTTCCAAAGGAAGGTTTTCCATATGGTTAAGTGTTTTTGTGTCTTTTCGTAGAGCCAACCACGAACCGATAACAAAAACAGTCACAAAAGTAATGAGTGAAAACATGGCCATCCAATTGATGTTGCCGCCTTCTTGTAATATGTATTTAGCCATTATCTAAAAATTTTATTTTTGTTCTTTAACTTTAATATCGGTTCCTAATCTTTGCAAGTAAGCGATCAAAGCCACAATTTCCTTGTTTTCCAATCCTTCTTGAGTGATTTTGTCTTTTGCAAGGCTTTCTGTTACAATTTTAGCTTGAGCTTTAAGATCATCCACTGCCTTGTCTGCATAACCATCAGGATAAGGTGTATTCATCGCCTGCAATGTTTTTATCTTAGCAGCTGTATATTTTGTACTAAGGTCTCTTGTAAACAACCACGGATAAGGAGGCATAATAGATCCTGGTGCCATAGATGTCGGCTCCAACATGTGATTGTAGTGCCAGCTATCAGGATATTTTCCACCTACTCTATGTAAATCTGGTCCTGTACGTTTACTTCCCCATTGGAAGGGTCTGTCATAAATAAATTCTCCTGATTTAGAGTATTCACCATATCTCTCAGTTTCTGATCTAAAGGGTCTTATCATTTGTGAATGACAATTATAACATCCTTCTTTGATGTATATATCTCTACCTTCTAACTCAAGTGGTGTGTACGGTTTGACAGATGCGATTTTAGGTATATTGTTGTCAATAGTCAACATGGGTACAATTTGAACAATACCTCCTATTAATATCAATACAGTACTCGCTAATAACATCTGAATGGGTCTTCTCTCAATCCATCTGTGCCAATATTCTCCTTTGTGTTCATAATTTTCCTCTCTTGCTGGTGCAGAAGCTTCTTGATTGGCTACTAAAGTACCTGATTGAACAGTCTTAATTATATTATATATCAATATGAAAATACCAGAGAAAAACATAGTTCCTCCTATAGCTCTCAATAAGTACATTGGGAGAATATTGGTAACGGTCTCAAGAAAGTTTCCATACACCAAAAACCCATCAGGGGTAAATTGTTTCCACATCAATGATTGTGTCCATCCTGCCCAATAGAGGGGAATAGCATAAACTAAAATCCCTAAAGTACCTATCCAAAAATGTAC
>CAZBCV010000146.1:0-8151 GCA_964490495.1 uncultured Aureispira sp.
TTTAACGGTTTTGCTCCACGATTTTTTAACGGCTAATTCGTTAAGGCCGATTGGAACGTTAAATCTGATGTTCGAGGATATTTTTGACCAATTCCGGATCACTCAAATCTCGTCCGTTTGACGAGACCATTCAGTCACCTTTTTTTGAACTAGACTTTATTGAGCCTGCCTTGCCGTCAGGCAGGTCCGCATAGGAGAAAGCCTAATTAAAGTGCAAAGGATTTACAATAAGGGTACTCAAAAACCGTGCACTGATAAAATAACAAAAATACGATAAAATATTCTAATTCAACAATATGTTCTCTTACAAGCAGACCCTAATTAAATTTAACTTTTACCTCACAATCACTACTTTTTGTGGTATAGATTGAGATTTTGAATAGGCATAATAGACTCCTTGAGGTAATGCAGTAATATCAACACAATTGTTATGGCTAGAATGTGATGTACTCCTGCCGAATATATCAGTCAAGGTTATATTTCCGTCCACATTTTCTGAATAACAAAAATAATCAGAAGCTGGATTGGGGAAAATATAAAATTGAGGAGGCATTAAATTATCTATATTGCTTATTTCACGACAGTTTTCATCAGAATAAGCCTTAGTCCGCTCTCTCAAAAGGGCCAATTTAGGGATAAAAAATTGGCCAGGACAGGCAGTGTGGCCCGGCCTACAACCGTCTTGATGGCCAGATATATTGAGCATATTGCCAAAATGAGAAACTATATCACCACTTCCAGTAGGATCAATGTTTTCTCTACAGGACTTCCATGCCAACAATTTTTCTAATGCTTCAATGGATGGGTCGGAAGGTTGTATGATTTCAAAATTTCCCAACATGCACACACCCATAGTATTATTATTAAATCCACACATATGCGCACCTCGTACGTTGTCACCACCGCCTCTTCCTTGGTAAATAACTCCATTAGGATCTATGAGCCAGTTATAACCTACATCCTGCCAACCATTGGTGTTGACATGAAAATCAAAAATGGAAGCGACTACAGATGACCAATTATTACTTTGATTTGTGCCAGCACTGTGATGTACTATCAAATGAGTCACGGCTGTATAAGTTGCTGGTGGAACATGTATATCTGTGTTTAAGTTAAATTTTTCACCCCAAATAGATCTGGGTATATGTAGAGGCTGTGGACAGACGCATCCCAATGCTTTTTCATAAAGTTCACTGGACAGTGGCCGGTTTTCTATACCCTTTTCGGCGGCAAATACGCGAACATAGCCGTTAATTTTTTCTGAATTGGAGCTCTTAAAGTCTTCAATGTTTAAAGTATAAGGGCCTATTTTTTTTCCGTCCACGTACAAGATGTTGGTAACAAATGTATTATTGTTATCTTCTTTGTCAGCGAATGCATCCAACGTATATTCAACATCGAGCGATGATAAAGAAAGTCTAATATCGCTGTTTTGAATATCACTGCGTTCCAATCTTACTGAAATAGCATAAAAGTCTATATTGGGAGACGGGGGAATGTCAAAAGAATATTGTAGGGACCTTTGTCCTCTTGTTTCAAGTTCAAAATCTATACCAAAGGATTGACTCAAGACATTAGATGCGAAGAAGATACATAATACAAAAAATATCAAATATTTGATAGACATAAATTGATAAAGTTATATGAAGAGAAAATTTAAGCATCAAAACTACAACATTTTTTAGATTTTAGATTAAAAATTAAAAAAAAATTATTAAAAATATCTGATACTTTTTTGTAAATCAGATAATTGTCTTACCTTTGCGGCCCGAATTGAAAAATTCGATTTGAATTTATTTATTATTTAATCATTTACTTCAATAAAAATATGAAACATTATGAAGTTACATTCATCATCGATCCCGTTCTGTCAGGTGATGAATTAAAATCGACAGCGAGTACATATGAGACCCTTCTAAAAGATAATGGTTGCTCTATCGTGCACGTCAACTCTATTGGACTAAAGTCTTTGGCTTATCCAATCAATAAAAAATCTTCTGGAGTATATCACTGTATAGAATACTCAACTGAGAGCGGAGCCATCAATGCAAAGTTAGAATTGTCATTGAGAAGAGATGAAAGAATCATGAGATTTCTTACAGCAAGCTTAGACAAGTATGGTGTTAAGTACAACGAAGACCGCAGAAATGGGGTAATAAGTGCTTATAAGAAAAAGGACAAAAAGAAAGTAGGTGACGAAAAAGTAGCTGCTCCTATTGCTGCTCCTGTCGCTGCACCTATCATAGTCGAAGAAGAATAATTTATTGTTAAATAATAAAAATTAAAAAAATGGCATCAAGAGATGATATAAAGTTTTTGAGCAATCCTACAATAGGCAAGCAAAGAAAAAAATATTGCCGATTTAGAAAGTATGGCATCAAATATATTGATTATAAAGATTCAGATTTTTTGCTTCAATTTATAAATGAGCAAGGAAAATTGCTTCCAAGAAGAATCACGGGTAATTCACTGAAATACCAAAAGCTTGTAGCTGTAGCTGTAAAAAGAGCAAGACATTTGGCTATTTTACCATATGTGACAGACTTATTAAAATAATCTTTAAATTTATTAAGAAATGGAGATCATACTTTTAAAAGATATAGAAAAATTAGGCGATAAGCACGATATAGTGAAAGTAAAGCCTGGATTTGGTAGAAATTATCTCATACCACAAGGCATCGCTGTAAATGCAAGTGTTGTCAACAGAAAGAAAAGAGAGGAGCTAATTGCCGTTGAGGAGGCTAAAGAAGCCACAAGACTTGACGAATACAAAGCTTTAGCAGCTAAGCTGGAAGGTCAAACACTAAAAATTGGTGTTAAAGCGGGTACTTCTGGAAAAATATTCGGAAGCGTGACAAGTGTTCAAATCGCAAATGCGCTTAAAGAACAATTGGACGTAGAAATAGAACGTAAAAAAATCGTTTTATCAGAGGATATTAAAGAAATTGGTACTTACTCAGCCCAAATTAATTTCCACAAAGAGTTTTCAAGCAAGATTGACTTCGAACTTTTAGAAGAGTAATTGTTTTTGTTGATTTTGAAAAAATACTAAAGTCACTTATTCTTTCTGAGTAAGTGGCTTTTTTATTTGCATTTTTTTAATGTTTTATATTGAAAATCTCTATTCTACTTCAAAACCTAAGGTTTGCAAATCTTTCCAAAAACCTGGATATGACTTGGAGACTACATCGGGATTGTTGAATTTAATGGGGTATAACTTAGCCAAAGGCGCTAAACACATGGCCATTCTATGATCTTCGTAAGTATCGAAGGTAGGGACATCGCCACTATGATTTCTAGCATCCCCTTCCAACAAGTAGTATTCTTTGGATGATTTTTTTGCGAATTTTTGAGGTAATTTTACAAAATGTACCCCGACCTTAGCCAATTCTACCTGTAAAGCATTTATTCTGTCTGTCTCTTTAATTTTTAGTGTTTGAAGCCCTGAAAACAAACCATGTTTGCCAGTTCCGGCGCACATCACTGCGACACTTTGCGCAATATCTGGTGTTTCTAAAAAGTCTTGTTCAATGTAAGAATTAGTAAAACTATTTTCATCTCTTGTGATCGTTAAGTCTGAATTGCTAAATTCAGTAGTAACACCAAACTTTTCAGCTATTTTCGCTATGGCACTGTCTCCCTGAAGACTTTTTTTAAATAGGCCCTTAATTTTTATGTTTGCTTTTGCACTCAGCGCTGCAATTGCATAATAATATGAGGCTGCTGACCAATCTCCCTCAACATAATAATCTTTTGCCACATACTTTTGAGGTAATACTATGATTTTATCGCCAGTGTCTTCTACTATTACACCAAATTCTTTCATGATGCCAATGGTCATGTCAATGTAAGGCCTTGAAACGACTTCTCCTATCAAATGAAGGGTCAGTCCGTCTGGGAGCGATGGGGCTATCAAAAGTAAAGATGAGATAAATTGTGAACTTGTGGAAGCGGAAAGGCTTATTTCATTTTGCCACTTATCATTGGGTGAATGGATTTTTATGGGTGGAAATCCTTCTTTTTCCATATATTCAATGTCGGCGCCTAACTCAATTAAGGCAGTGACCAAATCACCAATCGGTCTGTTTTTCATTCTTTCAGAACCCGTTAATATTTGTGTGCCTTGTTGTGTGCTAAGAAACGATGTCAAAAACCTGTATGTGGTGCCCGCATGATGTGCATCCCATGTAGTTCCATTATCTTTTAGCAAATGTTGTAATGTTTGTGTATCATCACTATTGGATAAATTAAGGATATTAAATTTTTCCTGAGCTAATGCTTGAATGATTAAAACCCTATTGCTTATGCTTTTAGAGCCATTGAGTGCGATGGAGCCACCTACAGTTTTTTGGGGACTAGTGAGAGTTATTGAAGTCATTCTTTTGTATTAGGTAACATTTTTTTTATTAAAGTAACGAACAAAACAACTAAGCCTCCTACTAATAAGCCTATGAGAAACTCATTCACCATTGCTGGAAAAGCAGGTAGAATTTGTTCAAGGGAATGAATATTATGTACAAATATTCCTCCAGAAACCAAAATTAAAGCTAAAGTCCCAATCACAGAAAGCGCTTTAATCACTATCGGTAAAAGATGGATCAAGGACTCTCCCATTTTTGCTTTTAAACTTTCTTTTTTAGCATTCTTTTGTAATAGATAACCAAAATCATCCATTCTAACAAGGAGGGCTACAATACCATATACACCGACTGTGGCAATGAGAGCAACAACAGAAACTACAAGAATCTGTGTAGCCAAGGGTTTAGACAAAACAGTACTTAATGCAATAATCACTATTTCAAGTGATAGAATAAAATCAGTTTTAATAGCTGATTTTATTTTTACGCTTTCATCCGGCGCTAATTTTTCGGATATATTAGACGGGATACGATCCTTAGAAAACTTAGAAATCAAAAAGTGAATTATTTTTTCTGCGCCTTCATATGCCAAATACAAACCTCCTAAAATTAAAATTAGGGTTACGGCTTGGGGTACAAAAAAATTAAGTAGAAAGACTAAAGGTAGGATAATCAATTTATTGATAAAACTACCTTTGGTAATAGCCCATAAAACAGGCAATTCTCTTGAAGATACAAAACCAGTTGCTTTTTCAGCATTGACTGCAAGGTCGTCGCCTAAGATGCCTGCGGTCTTTTTAGTAGCTATTTTACTCATGACCACCACATCGTCCATCAATATGGATATATCGTCTAAAACAGCAAAAATACCTGATGCCATACTTATAATTCTTTGTTGCTGAACTTTACATTTTGTACAATGTCAGGGTGCAAACTCAAGGCAACAGGACAAGTTTTGGCGGCAGCTTCCAAAAGTTTTAATTCTTTGGCTGTGTATTCATTGTGTGGTAAAATGATAGTAATGTCAATTTGGCTAATACGACGTGGGTCAGAAGCCATGTGTTTAGTGATTTCAAGTGATGTACCATCGATATCAATATTGTGATTTTGAGCACTTATACCCATAATTGTCACCATGCAAGTGCCTAATGAAGTAGCAGTGAGGTCTGTCGGCGAAAAAGCTTCACCTTTTCCATTGTTGTCTATGGGAGCATCAGTAATTATTGTTTGGCCTGATCTCAAATGAACACACTCTGTGCGGAGTTGCCCTAAATATTTAATGGTGGATGTCATTCGGTAAAAATTGTTGTTGTTATGCTGTCTAATTTGTATTGTTTTGAGAAGGACTAGCTTTTTGTTCTTCATTTATTTGAGCTTGTCTTTCTGCATCTTTGGCTTCACGTCTGCGTATTCTTTCTGCTTCATCAGCCTCATCAGCAAGGTCATAGGACCTAATGATTTCTTTAACCAATCTATGACGAACTACGTCTTCAGGATCTAAAAATATTTGACCAATACCTTCAATAGGTTTGAGAATTTCTAAAGCCTTTCGCAATCCAGATTTTTGATGACCTGGTAGGTCTATTTGCGATAAATCGCCTGTAATGATAGCTTTTGCACTTGGGCCTATCCGGGTCAAAAACATTTTTATTTGTGATGTTGTACAATTTTGGGCTTCGTCCAAGATTATGAACGCATGGTCGAGAGTTCTACCTCTCATGAATGCCAATGGAGCTACTTCTATTACCCTATTGGTCACGAAATAGGCAAGTTTTTCAGCAGGTAACATGTCGTCCAGAGCATCATAAAGTGGTCTCAAATATGGATCCACCTTGTCTTTCATATCACCGGGTAAAAACCCCAAATGTTCTCCAGCTTCAACAGCTGGACGTGTTAATATTATTTTTTTTACAAGTTTGGATTTTAAGGCACGCATGGCTAAGGCCACGGCCATGTAAGTCTTTCCAGTACCTGCTGGTCCGATAGCAAACATGATATCATTTTGTTCTGAGATCTCAACCAATTGTTTTTGGTTGCGCGTTTTTGCTTTTATTGGAGAACCATTTTTGCCATAGACAATCACATTTCCTGCAGTTTTTTCACTGAGTTTGTGGCTTTGAGCTTGGTCATCTTGAATGAGGTCTTGAACCACTTGTGTATTGACGTCATGCTTATCATTGATCATACGCACCATAAGTTCTAGTTTATTTTTCACTTTTTCAAGATCCTCTTTACTACCATTCAGTTTTATTTGTTGGCCTCTAGAAGTGATTTTAACATCAGGAAAAGATTGCTTGATTAAATTGATTTTCGAATTGTTTTCACCATAGAGTTCTAGGGGGTCAATACCGTCAAAAGTTAAAGTTAATTCACTCAATATTTAAAAGTTTATAAAATTATATGATAAAAAAGCATAATATATTAATAAAAATGTATTTCTTTGCACAAAATTAGGAATTAGTTTAATATTGAACCTTAAAATAGGTTAAATCTTTATTAAAATAATTCGATTTAATAATATTTTAATTTTGGATTAACGAAAATTGATGCAAATAGTTTCTTTAACGACAGATTATGGGTATAAAGATTATTATGCTGCTGAGCTGAAAGCATCGCTATTGACTGCGATGAAAGATTTCAACATCATAGATATTAGTCATGCTATTGATCATTTTGACATAGTACAGGCCTCTTTTTTTCTCAAAAATGCAATAAAATCTTTTCCTAAAGGAAGTATCCATATTGTGGCCGTAAAGTGCAACAATATCAAAAAGATGGAATTTATAGCTTTTGAGCACGAAAGCCATTTTTTTATAGGCCCCAACAACGGTGTCTTTAGTTTAGTGTTTGAAGACATTAATGAGTCGAAAATATATAATATACAACCGCCAGAAGGACATATTAATGTCAATAAAATTTTATCGCATGCCGCAGCTTACTTAGCCCATGCCTTACCCATTGAAGAAATAGGCGCACCGCTAGAAAATCTTAATAAAAAACTCATCATACAGCCAGTAGTCAACTCCAATCAGATAAGAGCCACGGTCATACATATTGATTATTTTGAAAATGTTATTGTTAATTTGAAAAAAGAGCTTTTTGAAAAGATTGGACAAGGTCGCAAATTTGAATTGTACTATAAACCACATGATCCCATTACACACTTAAGTCAAAGTTATGGAGATGTACCTGTTGGCGACCCTTTAGCCTTTTTTAATTCGTCAGGATACCTTGAAATAGCTGTAAATTTAGATAGAGCGAGTTCGCTTCTTGGACTGAATAAAAGCGAAATGATACAAATAAATTTTTATGGATGAGCCAACCTATTATACGCATTGTGAGATTGTCTTTTAAGTTAGAAAACACAGAAAGTTTTATCAAAATTTTTGAAGAAAGTCAATCAAAAATTTTAGCCTTTGAAGGTTGTCTCTCTGTGGAGATGAAGCGGGATTATCACCACAATCATGTTTTTTATACGCTAAGCCGATGGCAAAGTCAAGAGGCACTAGATAGGTATCGAAACTCAGAATTGTTTCAATCCACCTGGGCTCGAACAAAAGTTTTATTTGATGACAAACCACAAGCCTATTCATTGGTAGAGTGATTTTTTTGAAACCACAAAATAAAGTTATCCGCTATAGGTTTTGGGCACCCAAAGCCGCTCTCATTCACCGATAAAATTTTGAAATCAAAAACCAACTTTTATAAATTTCGGTAGGCAGGTCTAAAATCCTGAATCCTCATTCTGCCCGTTGCCCAAAGTCTTTCATGTTGGTTCTTTGAAAAAGAAGTA
>CAZBCV010000147.1:0-8109 GCA_964490495.1 uncultured Aureispira sp.
GTAAATAGATAAAATAAATATTTCCATAAAATGGAATATTGTCTAATTATGGAAGATGAAAGTTGAAGAAATTTATTTATGAATGTTGCCCCAAAGCTCCAATATGTTATAAACAAGCCTTTCATAACTCAAATTAACAACAATAAATGAGTTATAAATGAAACTTTTTAACCCATGGGATGATAATAAAATGGAGTGAATACAGGGGGAGTAAGTCACAAGCTTCGACCACCCGGTAAGATATTATTTGCAGTTTGGAGGATGAACCCAACGCGTAAATCGCAATGTCCCATCACTCATATTTTATCATTTGGGCCAAATCATGAAAATATTGTTTAGACCAAATGTTAAGTTCTGAGGGGTTTTGGATGAATCTCTCTATATCCATTAATGCCATTTTTATATCTGTATTTGAGATCTTGTCATTGATAATTTTAAGACTATTTGAGATAAAATTTTTATCTTTATTAAAGCTCATAATGCGATTTATTTAGAAAAAAATAAGCCCAAAGACATTGAAGACTTTGTGCTTATTTTTTAAAATTTTTACTCCTATTGCTCAATTAAGGCAAACTATACCTTAACCCTACATAAAAATTAGCTCCCATAACTGGAGCCCATGCCATAGAAGCATCAAAAAACTGTCCAAATGGGTCATGAGCACCTATTATGGCTTCTTTAAGAGTAAAATTGAATATATTTTCACCTCCCAAATAGACTTCAAAAAGCCCATTCTTCCATGATTTACTTATTTGAGCATTGCTTAAAAAATAAGGTTGTGTGTTTTCTGGCCACTGATGCAGAGCGTCATTGTCTGCCAAAGAGGGTATCCGAACAGTACTCATTCTATTGATAGTGTAGTCAATACTCCAACCTTCAGCCGGTCTGATGACGATATTGGCAAAAGCTCTTTCTGGTGAATATAAAGGCCTTTGAAGAAGTTGGCCATCATACGTTGCCTTAACATCATTGTATCTGTAAGCCAATCTTATATCCATCCAATCCGTTACGTCCATATCCATCTGAGCTTGCGCACTCTGAGCGTAAGAATCTCCAGACAGATTATAAAACACCACTTGTCTAGCACTTCTATCCATGTCCACAATTATCTGATTGGTAAAGTCTATACGATTTAAATCCACAGCTAATGACAATAATCTTGATCCAATATTTATATCTTGAGTCAAGCTCAAACCCAATGTCCAAGCGACTTCTGGATTAAGTCCATAAGGTCGTTCCTTGGGATTGCCTCCTTCTATTATTAATTCTCTATTACTTGCAAAAAGTCCGATATTCTCTGCAAAAATGGAGGCAGTCCTTTGGCTACGACCACCTGCAAATCTCAAAACTGTTTTATCATTAGGTGCATACCTCAAATTTAACCTTGGTGTAGCAAAAAATCCAAAAACATTATGATAGTCTGCACGTAAACCCGCCAATACTGAAAATTTTTCAGAACCTTTGTAAGTATATTCTCCAAATACACCAGGCACATATTCGTTTCTATGATAAGTATTATTGACAACCTCTTCATGAAACTGGTCTAATTGAAAACTGGCGCCTACCCTAATTTGATGATCTGTATCGCCTATAATATTTTGATGTATTCCATTAAAGTATAGAGATTTTTGATGAGCATCGTATCTTCTCAAACCAAACTGAGCTTTTTGATCGTGATATGAACCAGCAAATTGAAACCCAAAAGTCCTATAAGGCTTATCCAAGTTGACAAAACCTCTTTTGGCCCATACTTCAGCACGTGTAGTCGTCATATCCGCTCCCCAAACTTGATGACGAAGTGAGCGCCTAGAATCAAAATCCATCTGCCCACTCACATTGTCTAAATAAGACAATTTCATTCCTATCTGACCTTCCTGACCATTGTTATCCGACCATTTCCACCGGTTGATGAAGCCGAATTGATTCCCTATGGGCATATCCAAAAAACTATCATGGTTATGGTCTCTCCTTTGTGTGCGGGTAGAAGCATGAAGCAAATTGGCCATAGACCAGTTTTCATTCAAACTGTGTTTTGAAAAAGTATTCATCTCGTATCTACCCTGATTGGAAGCATAGGCATTGAGGTTGAGATTTTCGTCGTGACATGGTTTTTTATTTTCAACATTTATTTGTCCTGAAAAACTCTCATATCCATTGACCACTGAACCAGCCCCCATATTCAATGACATCCCAGACACCCACGGTCCAGGAGTAAACGCTAATGCTTGCATCGCAGCCAAACCTCTCGCATCAGGAATGTTTTCACGCATTATTTGCACATATGGACCTGCCAAACCTAACATCTCTATTTTTCTTGTACCTGTGACAGCGTCGGTCATGCCGGCATCTACGGAAGGTGTCGTTTCAAAACTCTCTGCCAGATTACAACAAGCCGCTTTGAGCAATTCTTTGCTTGATATTTGTTGCAATTTTATAGGGTCTAAATAGGAAACTGTAGTTGTTTTGGCTTTGAAGCTCACTTCTACTACGTCGAGCATATTCACAGATGATGAGATGATAATATTGGCAGCCCCTGCTTTATTAATAACAAGTGTATCGGGCTTGTACCCTACATATGATACGACCAATTGATTAGATTTTTTGGCCATTTTTAAAGAAAAATAACCATTCATATCAGATATAGTACCCATGTTTGTGCCTGCCCAATGTATCGTAGCCCCAATAAGTGGTAAGGTTTTCCCGTCCACTGTCTCTTCATATACATTTCCAAACAAAGTATTCTTTTTCTCTTTACTGCTTTCTGGATGTTCTTTCGGCTCATCATCTCTATATTTACAGCATGCATGCAATTGAAGATAGACTTCATCTGGTGCAGTTTGTCCATCGGCGTCGTGTCCCGTCAATAGCAGCGTTTTAATAAGTTCATTTTTTTGAAAAATCATAGGCTCAAAATGGACTGTAAGAGACTGATTTTCTATATCATAATCAGCAAATTCAACACCTATGACTCCTAAAGCTGCCTTTTCTATGCGTTCCTCACACATTCCACATATTCCACTTACTTCTAAAGTCAATTGATTCTCAGAGTGCATTGTAGCTTGAGATGGAGTAGGTTCATTGTTCTCTCTATACCAGCAACATCCAGGCAAGGCATCATAGACCTTGTCGTCTGCTTTTTGGTCATTGACGTCATGTCCTACTGCTAGCAATGCCGCTATCAAAGTCGATTCAATATATTCTGAAGAGGCATCAATTAATAAAACTTGATCATTCAAGTCATATTGAGCCTCGCGCACTCCTTTGATTTTTTTTGCAGTATTTTCTATTCGCTCAGTACACATTCCACAGGCTCCTCCTACATTGTATGTAATGGTTTTTTGACTAAACACATTAGTTTGAAGGGCTAAAATAAGTATTGTTATTAATAAATTTTTAAACATTTTACAATAAGATTTTCGATTATAAAAAAAATATAAAATTATTTGTCAATGAGATAATTGACAAAAAAAGACACACTACGTGCCGTTGCTATCGAAAATTATATCTGCGGAGGATAAGAAATAGATGCATGGTAGTCAAATGAATGAACATTGACTGCTGCTATTGATTTTTGATTGTATTTTTCTTCTAAAATCTCTGGCATTTTAAAACTATGTAATGTTGAATTAAACACTTTAACACAACAAAAACATCGGCAATCGTCACCACAACAACCTTTGGAGGAATCTTTTTTAGAAGCATTATTTTTTTCAACGGGTTGACAACAACTTTTTTTTGTGCATGACAATGTTGTTGTATCGTTGGCATTCATACTGCATGTGGAAGCCTCAGCAAAAAGATTCTGAAATCTATCTACAGTACCTTTACACAATGCAAATGATTGTGCAAAAAGCAAAAAAGATAAAATGATTACAAAGGGCTTCACAATATTAAAATAAAATATGGCACAAAGATAATTAGAAATAATCAATATTAGATCAAATTTTTATAACTTTATAAGTTCTTTAACGCTTGATTTATTTTTAGTTTAAAATTTTGTGAATAATAAATATAATTACACCTCAAAAAATTGCTAGAATTATTGACTAATTATAAGGTGGTGATTATTCTTCCTCCTGTTTTGATTCAGGATACATAGTTTTGATTTTTTTAAATAGAGCGTCCACACTATACATCTCATCTATTGTGTCGTCCAAATAAAAGAATATTTGAGGCATGCGTCTGAGATGGTGTCTTAGTCTTTGGGCCAATGATTGTTTAATCATATGAGTGTGATTAGATATCTTCGAAAGGACTTCTTCTTTGTCGTTGACATTATAAATACTCAAATAAACTTTGGCCTTTGCCATATCAGGAGTTAACTTTATAGAACTCACTGAAACGAAAGGTGAACTTCCATAAATATATATCCCATGTTCTTGAAAAACGGGTGCAAAATGCCTTTTTATGAGCTCTGACACTTGTAATTGTCTTTTACTTTCCATATTTTTTTTGGTTGAGGTTGCAAATTTACTATTTTTGCAACAATTATCAATAAAAACAAATTCTAATTTTGAGTTTTAGCAGTAATATATTAGATACACCCATAGAATACGTCAAAGGAATTGGTCCAGCGAGAGGAGAAACTTTTCGTAAAGAACTTAATATTCATACTGTTCAGGATTTAATATTCACCTTTCCATTTCGCTACATCGACAGAACGGTCTTTCATGCTATAAAAGATATAAATGCCGATGGTGATAATATCCAATTGAGGGGCACATTAATTTCTTTAGAAAAAATAAAAGGAAAAAACAATCAATCGAGACTTGTGGGTTCCTTAAAAGACGGAAGTGGTTTTATAGAGTTGGTATGGTTTAAGGGCGTTTCTTGGCTTGAAAAAATATTGAAACCCGGAGAAGAATACATCGTTTATGGCAGAGCAAGCATATATGCAGGCAAAAAATCCATAGCTCATCCAGAGATGGAACTACTGAGTGAAGCTAATATAGAAGTGAATAAGACCTTTGACCCCGTGTATAGCTCAACAGAAAAAATGGATGCCAAGGGTTTGGATAGTAAAATGAGACGTACACTTTTAAGGCCTGTATTGGAAGCATTGACAGAAAAAGACATTCCTGAAATATTGCCCTATTATGTTATTGAAAAATTAAAATTTTGTAGTCGGCTCAAAGCGCTCCAATGGATACATTTTCCTATCAATGACGAACAGAAAGAAAGGGCAATACAAAGATTGAAGTTTGAAGAAATATTTTTTGTTCAAGTGCGCCTTCTTTTGAGTAAGGTTTTTAAAAAATTTAAATACCGCAGTATTTCATTTGACAAAATAGGCGAATCTTTTAATGATTTTTATCATAACAAATTACCCTTTCAGTTGACCAATGCTCAAAAGCGAGTCCTCAAAGAAATCAGAGCCGATATGGGCAAAAACACCCAGATGAATCGGCTTTTGCAAGGAGATGTAGGTAGTGGTAAAACAGTTGTGGCCCTCATGAGTATGCTCATAGCATTGGACAATGGATACCAAGCGTGTATGATGGCCCCCACTGAGATTTTGGCACAGCAGCATTATGAATCTATAAGCAGTCTTTTGGTGGACATGCCCATCAAAGTAGGATTTTTGTCAGGTAGCATAAAAGGCAAAAAACGCAATGAAATTTTTGAAGGCATTCTTACGGGGGACATAAACATTCTTATAGGTACACATGCATTGATAGAAGACAAAGTAGTATTTAAAAATCTTGCATTAGCTATTATAGACGAACAGCACAGATTTGGTGTGGCACAACGGGCAGCGCTCTACAAAAAACACAGCGAATATGTACCTCATATCTTAGTAATGACAGCTACCCCCATTCCACGTACTTTGGCTATGACCATTTATGGCGACTTAGATGTGTCTGTAATTGATGAATTGCCACCTGGGAGAAAAGAAATAAAAACAATTCACAAATACGAAAATGACAGGCCGCGTATCATTCAATTTATGCACAGTGAGATAGCCAAAGGCCGCCAAATATATGTAGTTTATCCTTTGATAGAAGAATCAGCTAAATTGGATCTTCAAAACTTACAAGATGGCTACGAAAAATTATTACAATATTTTCCTTTGCCCGACTATCAGATAAGTGTTGTTCATGGCCGCATGAAAGCCGCTGATAAAGATTTTGAAATGCAAAGATTTATCAATAAAACCACTCAGATAATGGTGGCCACCACAGTAATAGAAGTAGGCGTCAATGTACCCAATGCTTCTGTGATGATTATCGAAAATACAGAGCGCTTTGGCTTGTCTCAATTGCACCAATTGCGCGGTCGCGTGGGTCGTGGAGCTGACCAATCTTTTTGCATCCTCATGTCAGACTACAAAGTCTCAAAAGAGGGCAAAGAACGAATCTCCACCATGGTACGTACCACCAATGGTTTTGAAATAGCAGAAGCCGACCTAAAACTACGTGGTCCGGGCGATATTCAAGGCACTCAACAAAGTGGTATTTTAGATTTTAAATTACTGAATATCTCGCAAGATAGAATCATAATGGAGACAGCGAGAAACATAGCCACCCGCATTATAGAAGCAGACCCCAAATTGGAAAGAGACATACACGAAAATATGAGATTGCACATTCAAAGATTGAGACAAAAACAAAAAGATTGGGGTAGGGTATCGTGAATAAATTATTGTATGCTGATCCTCAAACCATCATAACCCGGCAAAATTCCAGATTGTGAATTCTTTACAATATCTGTGTGTAAACCCATTTCATGAGACATATGAGTTAAATAGGTTTGATGTGCTCCAATTTTTTTTGCAACTTGCACCGCCTCATTATAACTAAAATGTGAATAATGCTCCCGATATCTTAAACAATCCAAAATCAAAACTTCTACACCTTTGAGTAACTCCATGGAAGTTTCTTCTAGTAAAGAACAATCTGTCACATATCCAAAATTGCCAATTCTATAGCCCAAAATAGGTAAATCACCATGCATGACGTGAATAGTTTGGATGGCGATTTCGTTCAATATTTCATAAGTTTTATTGGGTTCGATGGCGTGACACTTCATTCGGGGCGCACCAGGATAAGGGTTCTCTTCAAATACATAACCAAACTTTACTTTAATATCATCTATTACACGGCAGAGACCATAAATAGGCATATCTACTTGTTGCATAAAATTGAACGGTCTAATATCATCCAGACCTATAACATGATCATTATGTTCGTGTGTGAGCAGAACAGCATCTACTTTTTGTATATTGTACGTCAACATTTGCTGCCTAAAATCAGGCCCTACATCTATCATTATTCCATATCCGTCCACGTTGATATAAGCTGAAGTACGCAGTCTTTTGTCTTTAGGGTCGGCTGATAGACAAGTGACACATTTACAACCGATGATGGGTACTCCTTGAGATGTTCCAGTACCTAACAAAATTACTTCCATCATTCTGTGGTTTTAGTCAATGTATTTTCATGATTTTTTAGCAAATTTTTTAGAAATTGTTGCGACTTATCTGATAATTGGCCTTGAGAATCTACAATTATCTCCAAAATATCTAATAATACTCCCACACGACTGTCTGTATCATAAAATTTATTGATTACAACAATTTTAGAATTATCTACTATGCAGTATCCTGAATTAAAAGTGCCTTTTTCATAACGAACCGTGTAGTCCAATTCCTTGAAAAGGCTTTCAATTTTTTGGAGCGTCGGTTTGGTATATTTGTTCATAAAAGCAGAATGAAAAATTAATGAATAATAACTCTAAATAAATAGATATAAGAATAGTTCAAAATTGGGTTTGAGAATTTTGTGTAAAAGTAGCGAAGGGCTACACCCTTAGCTAACATATAACGCCCTTTCAGGGCTGTAATAGTAAATATACCTATGTCTTGAGAGTAAAGTAGTCCTAGCGGGGTGTTATATTTTAAAGGTGAGTGTAGCCTACCTGCGTCATAAGCTATGGTACAACGCACATGCAGGGCTGCAATAGTATAATAGAACACCACTTTATTATTATAAAGCAAAAGCCCCAAAGGGGCGATATATACTAAAGGTGGGTGCAACCCACCTATGTCATAAGTACGTATAATCAAAGCCCTGAAAGGGCGTAATTATTAATCCCAAACATATTTTTCGT
>CAZBCV010000148.1:0-8033 GCA_964490495.1 uncultured Aureispira sp.
TACTTCAAAAGCCTAAACTTGTAACACTTGGAGTAATTGGGTTTGGGTCAGTTCTGCTTTTTTTGATAAAGGATCCATTTCTTTATATATTCGTCTTCTTTCTGGCGCATAATTTTTTCATTTCCTTCTTCATGGTCATCGTAGCCCATAAGATGTAAAACTCCATGAACCATAACCCTTTTGAGCTCTTCTTCCATCGGAATATTATAAAGAATTGCATTCTCAGAGACTCGATCTATACTTATAAAAATGTCGCTTTCTAAAACCTCACCTTGTTGGTATGGAAATGTAATAATATCCGTATAATAGTCGTGATTCAAATATTTTCGGTTGATGTCCAAAAGATGTTGGTCAGAACAAAAAATAAACGAGAGATGCTCTATAGATTTTTTTTCGTTCTTTACCACGTTGAGCATCCATTCAATGTATCGTTCTTCTTGCGCTTTGACAGGAGAATGATCAATATCTACAGTGTGGAAAGAAATTAAATCTTCAGAATCGAGTGTCACGCAAACTTTGTATTTAAAGAGAAAAACATTTCTACACATTTGCCATTATCTGGAAAAGAAATATCATCAGCCAATGTCTTCATTATGTGGACGCCTCTACCACCACAGCACTCAATGTTTTCAGCACAAGTAGGGTCTTTTACTCCATTGGGATTGAAACCTGCCCCTTCATCTCGCACACAAAAAGATACTCCATTGGGTTTCTCTTTGACCAATATTTGAACATTTTTCGATTCGTCATTTTTGTTACCGTGAATGATGGCATTATTGACAGCCTCAGTGAGACTTATGAGTATATCAGCGTATTTTTCATCATCAAATCTAAAGTCACTACCTAATTGTTTAAGATAGGATTCTACTTCTAAAATGTTATTGGGATGGGATGAAATTGTTAACATACGATACTTCATTGTGATTTGATAATGTTTTATTAGAAACCAAATATTATGCCGATACTGTTGCTTGTCAAAAAAAAATTAAAAATTATTTATTTTACAGTTTTCAAAGATTTGTAATACTCATCCACCAAGGACTTGTAATAAGGCCTCAAAGCCGGAGAAATAGTTTTGTACATATCTATTTCTGCTTGCCTTTTTTTGAGATATTCATTCAATGCTGGTGGAATCTCTTTTCTTATTTCTTTGGCTGTTTCGGACTTTCTCTTTTCGTCCAGTTCTCTTTGTCTTTCTGCCTTGGTGGCTTCTAACAATCTTGTCTCTATATCCTTCATTCGAGAAAGAGTTTCATTATTGAGACGTTTATTAACTAAGTCGGTCTCAATTTTATTCATATTTTCCATGATTTCTTCCAACAATTTTGAGCCTTTACCCTGTTCTTTTTTTGAATTATTGAGTTCTTGAAGGGCTTTGCGCAATGCGGCTTGTTGTGCAGCGGCTTGAGCAAAATCTTTGGCTGAAAGACCATTTTTGCCTTCTTTGCCATCTTTGCCTCCTTCCTTACCGTCTTTGCCTCCCTCTTTTCCTTCTTTGCCTTCTTTGCCCATTTTGTCCTTCATTTCACCTAGCTTTTCAGAGAGGCCTTGCTGCCCTTCTGTGATTTTGTCCATAGGTACAGCTCCAGATTTGCCAGAACTTCCACTACCTCCAGGTTTGCTACATGAGCCACTTCCAGGCGCACCAGCTGCTTGTTGAGCTTTGTCTAAAGATTCATTCATCATGAGCGCTAAATCATTGAGGTTCTTCATTGTTTTTCGCTGAGATACTTGACCTTGCGGCACCTGTCTTTCCTCTAGTTGTGTAAGACTTTCTTTGAAGTTGTATTTTATTTCTGCCACCTTGTCCATCACAAACGATTCAATATCTGGATTGCGCATACTGAGGGCCACTAGAGTGTCTTCTACGACCTTGAAGTCACTTTGTAATTTGAATTGTCGCTTTATAGAAGCTGGAAACAATGCAGAATTGACCATATTCGGTTTCACTTCTTTAAAGAGAACTTCTTGTTCCACTGATATGGTCACCAGATTTTCAAGCAATTGTCTTATTGTTTTGATATCTTCACTGGCTTGTTCGGATTCTCCGCTTTCCATGGCTGCTTTCATTTCTCCAGCCTGTTTTTTCATTTTGCCAGCAGCACTTTTTTGAGCCTTAGATGCCTTTTTGTTATCTCCTTTATCTATTTCGTCCTTGGCCTTGTCCATATCCTTTTCAGCATCCTCCATCTTCTCTTTATTATCTTCCCCCATATCCTTTGGAGGCGAAAGTTCTTCATTCTTCTTTTCGAGTTCCTCTTGCTTTTTTTGAAGCTCTTCCATTTTTTTATTGAGCTCTTCTTGTTGTTTTTGGAGTTCTTCTTTCGAGAGTTCTTCCTTAGCTGTTTTATCAGCAAGTTTATCTTGGTCCTCTGCGAGTTTTTCTAAATCTTTAATTTGGTCTTTGACGTTTTTCTCCATTTCCAACTGCTTGTAAAGTTCAAGCATACGCTTCATTTCTTTTTCTTTAGTTTCATTATTTTGTTGAAACTGTTCGAGCATTTGCACCGCATCATCTTTGTCCATCTCTTGCATGAGTTCTTGGATTTTTTCCATCAATTCTTGCATTTCAGGATCTGCGGCCTTTTCCATGAGTTGTTCAAGTTTATCTTGTTTTTCTTGCAACTCCTCAGGCAATGTGTCGAATTCCTTTTGGTTTTCTTTGTTTTCCTTTAATTTTTCTTTGGCCTTTTCTATTTGTTCCAAGAGTTTCTTTTGCTCATCAAGGAGTTTTTCCATTTCTTTTTTGTCTTTCCAATCCATTTGTTTAGATTGAAGAAGTTTCTCACGCATTTTTTGCATGTTCTCCTGGATTTTTTCCATATTTTTCAGTGCCTTCTCTAATTCATCCTTAATAGCCTCATCGTTCATTTGCTCCAACAATTTGACTTCTTCCAATGAAGGTTTTTCATAAGTCATCAATTGGGTTTTGGAGGATTTACTACCATTCACACCGTCATTGTCGAACACTTCAAAGAAAAATTCCAATTTATCTCCTGGCTCAGGATTGATGTCTTTGATATCCATCACATATGAAAATTGAACATCTCTACCCTCTTGTTTATTGATTTTGACCTTTTGCTTAGTTTTTTGCTGGCCTTTTGAATTTGTAATGGTATAGTTAAATGACAAATTGCCTAAACCGTAATCATCAGATGCATTGCCTACAAAATAGACCAAAGTCTTGTCTAAACTATCCTGAAGTCTCTCCACCGAAATGGATGGGAATTGGTCTTTAATCACACTAACATTATAGGATAAGCTATCAGCAAAAGGTACATTTTTATTTGTCAAAAACATTTTGTAAGGCAAATCATTCAGTACTTTTTTTGAATATCTAAATGATGTATTACCTTTTCTATCAGCATTGATTTCATCTGCGCTCTCACCAAATATGAGTGCAAGATTATCTGTCTCTAATGCTTCAATATTCCAAACGATTTGTGTGCCCTCAGGTACAATCAAATCTCCTATATTAGCTACAGATTCGTCTTTTCTTTGGATGTATTTGGGATAAATCAAATCCACAACAAAATTTGCCAAATTCGGCTTTTTTAATACTTTGAGCTGGTAGTCGATAGAACTCACTATACCAGAACTCAAAGAAAAATCTGTATCTTTTTGCACATTCTTAAAAACATAAGAAAAAGTTCCATCACTATTTTTCGTCATTTTATATTGAAAGTCTTCAATATTTACAAAAATTTCATTGGGCATGACATTTCCTTCCACATCGACAGTGAGCTGATAATCTTCAAATTGTACAACTTTGAGTTCTTTGGCATCTACTACATATGCAAATGGGGCAGCCTTTTGATACTGTTTGTCATTATTGATAATACGCGTTGTCGCATCTTTGATTATACTTGGTGCAGCGAAAAGCAAAAATATCAAAAGCAAAAATGGGGGCAGCGCATATCTTAGATATTTTCTATTCTTAGATAAATCTATGGCACTTTGGAAAGGTACAAGTTTTATTGACTGTGTTTTTTGTTCTATACTAGCAGCTATTAAATCTGAATTGGCAGACTCTCCCTCCAGTTTTTTAAGTTGAAGGATATTAAGTAATCGGTCCTTGACATCCCCAAAATGGTCGCCAATGATACTCGCCGCTTGCTCGTGAGATATTGTTTTGCCTAAATGAAAGTACCGAACCATTGGATCTATAACCCATTTGGCAATACCTCCTAGAGAAGCTAGTATGAAGGAGTAAAAGAAAAATTTTCTTACACCTGTGCTAAAATAAAAATTATATTCTAACAAATTAAATACTAGAAATAACCCTAATACAAGGCCTATACTGTACAAAACTCCTCTTATCCCTTGATTGAGGTAATATTTTCTTATGAACTCATCTAATTTTGAGATCAATTGACTATAACTATTGCTTTTTAAACTCATAAATTCTTCACTCCTAAAGTTAACCGACTATAAACAATATTTTTTGTGATTTCGTTCAAACCAACACGCTAAGTAAATGTATTTTTAACAATAAGTCAAGGTTTTAGATCATTTTTTTTCATTTTTGTCGCAACTTTAACATAAATAACCTATATAACTAATAATTTTAATCATTCAAAACTAAGAAATAAATTTAAAAGTTTATCTAAAGTGGGAAAAAAAAGTATCACATCACACCTGCTTGACTTCCAATTTTAATTTTTCACCATAAAAATTTTGCGAGGTGGATTCAAAAGACTGTGTAAAATCTGATACATAAAAGGTGTCTTCACCTGATTTTACATCACATAGTAGGTTTTCCGCTGCTAAGAGTCTATATACTTCATCTTTCACAACATCTGTGGAATCAAGTACGGTTACTTTTCCGTCATAAAATTCATTAATTGGGTCTTTGATGAGTGGGTAATGAGTACAAGCCAAAAGTAGAGCATCAATGCCCTCCAATTCTGGTTGAGAAAGGTAGTTTTCAATAATTGATTTTGAAATATTCCCAGTATAAAATCCTTCTTCAATCATAGGTGCCAATAGAGGGGTGGCCAATTGGCTTACCTTAATTTTTTGATTGTAGGATTTTATTTTATTGCGATAAATGGATGAATTTATGGTCGCTTTAGTAGCAATAACACCCACATTTTGGAAACCTTGTGACACCACTGATTGAACTAGAGGGTCCACAACATTGACAAAAAGTGCTTTGCCCTCGAAAAAATTCAACAGCACGTCATAAGCCGCAGAAGAGGCAGAGTTACACGCAATGACAATCATCTTACAGTTTTGATCTAACAAAAACTTACTGATGGTCAATGAGTAATAACGGATGGCATCCGCTGATTTATCACCATAGGGCAAATGAATGGTATCACCAAAATAAATAATCCTTTCATTAGGCAAATAACGACGAATGGCATTGGCGACTGTCAATCCACCAATGCCACTGTCAAATATTCCAATGGGTTGTTGCGGGTTAAACTGCATACTTTTTAAACAAAAATTATGGAGTTTTTACACCTAATTTTACTTTTACTAATTCTGTCACGTCTATTGCTGCATCAGAGTAGAGAATATTCCCTGTACCAGAATCAAAAATGTATAAATAACCTTTCTCCGTAGCAACATCTTTGATAACTTGATTGACTCTTTCTTCAATCGGACCTAAAAGCTCCACACTTTTTTCGTATAGTTTTTGCTGAGAGCTCTGCTCAAATTCTCTCAATTTTTGCTCTTCTGCTTTAAGCTCTGCGGTCTTTTGTTCTAAGGCCACTGGAGCCAACATACCGCTGGCTTGTTGTTGTTGCAATTCCTGATACTTCATCTGAAGTTCTTGCAATTGCTCTTGTCCTTTTTTCTGAAACATGGCCTTCATGTCTTCTATATCAGAGTTGGCTTGTTTTACTTCTGCCAAAGATTCTAAAATACTTTGCGAATTGACAACGGCCACGCTTTGAGCTTGTGATGTCAAAGTTACAAAAATAAGAAAAACGAAAGAAAATATTCTAATATTCATTTTATAAAATTGGTTTTTATTTGCTTACTTTAAAATACGATTATTTAATATTGAGTCTTTTTTTCAATTCTGCAGTTTTGTCATATTCCGTGGTGGAAAACAACAAACCAGTAGCTCCGCCTTTATCCAATATAATGTCATAACCTTTATCAGCTGCAAAGTTTTCTATGGCTGCATAAACTTTGTCCTGAATAGGAGCGACCATTTCTTGCCTTTTAGCGAATAATGCGCCCTCCGGACCAAATTTGGCTCTTTGCAACTCTCTGACTTCACCTTCCTTTTTGATGATTTCTTCTTCTTTGCGTGCTTTGTCATCAGCACTCAATAGTACCTGCTCTGCCTGAAACTTATTGTACATACTTTTAATTTTATCAAACTCTTGAGCAATTTCTTGGCGCCATTCAGCGGCAATTCTGTCCAATTCTTTTTGAGCTTGATCATATTCAGGCATTGAAGACAACACTTCATTGATATCTACGAGTGCAATTTTTTGGGAATAAGATTGAGTCGATAGACCTAAAAATAACCCTACTAATAATACAAAAATTCTTGTTTTCATGTTTTAAAAATTTTATTTTTGAAAAATTTTGGCCAAAAGTACAACTTTTATACGAGTGTTGAAATTTTTTTGAGGAAAACATTATTTTTCCATCCATCCATTCCTCCATTCACTTTTGGATGACCTTACTATCTAAAGACATAATATTTGCAAATAATGTTATCCTTTATCAATATAATATCCCACCATTAAATATCATAAACCATTGATATTCATTTCATTAAATTGAAATAACTATAAATATTAACACTCATTTTTAACTATACTTTAACGATGAGTTTTTAGTTTTATTGAATAAATCGGTAAAAATAATAAATTACATTGCAAAATATTTTGGTAAATGTTAACCTCTCGATAAATTATTTAAATTAAATTTTGAAAAAAAATTAATCTTTCTTTCCATATATTGAAATATTAACTACTTTTGCCCTTAATTATAATTAGTCTAATTAGCAATAACATAAAAAATGACATATTCAAGCGAAGAAACTTACCATTTATTGGTAAATAGTCATACTCCAAAACAGAATACAACATTTATTCCTTTAACCATTTTAGAGGGCCCTATCTTATGGCAGTATGAAATGAAAAAATGTTGTAAAAAATACAAAAAGAAAGGCAAACATTGTAAAGATTGTCCAAAACAATGAGGAATTTAATTCCTATAAATCTATATTTATCAAGTACAAATAAATTGTTTGAATCTACTATCGTATCGAACGTATTCATATTGTCTGAATCAGGATTTATGGGATTTTAGGATGGGCAAGATTGTTTTTACACCCGTTAAAAAATTAAAGTTTCGGTGCAATTATTTTTAATTTGTCCTTACCAAATTTATAGTGTACCGAATTTCCATTCATTAGTGGTACAGTTTTACTTACTGTTCTTTTGTCTTGACACAAAAGAACCAAAAAGTCAAGGCTTTTTCATTTTCTTAACGCCAAAACTTCAAAAAATAGCTAAACATAAAAAACTCGCCTCTGGATTTGGTGAACCGTGTTATACATTTGTTGAACTTCGTTAATTCCAACTCGCTTTATACTTTCGTTTTGGCTCATACAGTTTTCTGTTTTTAACGCTATTTTTCAAAGTTTTGACTAAAAATGAAAAGGCCGGATTGTCCATTGCTCTAAGATTCTACCAAATATTTAAATCTATAGTTTTGTTTTTCATTAGACCATGAAACCATGTTAATTTATTGATATACAATTATTTAAATAGTCATATTTAAATTTTAAATAATGTGTAGTTGTCGTTTTTTTAAGTATTTACAAACTCTAGAACTTTAGTAAAATAATTAATATTAATCATATTTACCTTCATTGTATGTTGTTTTATCGTTCCTGTCCTTGTCTTTTGCTAAAGCATGATATAGTGGCATCTAGAATTTGTTAAAATTTTTAATCTTTTTTAAAAAAATCCTACTCATCCCTTAATCCTGAAAATCCTGATTCTGACAATGGAAAGGTGAATAATAAATCCTGATAATACTCTTATTGTTTTTGC
>CAZBCV010000149.1:0-7992 GCA_964490495.1 uncultured Aureispira sp.
AAATAGATCTCTTAAAACCCCAATTGTTTTTCCTTGACAAAAAAGGCTATAATGTCATCACAGTGAGCAATGGCCATGATGCCTTAGATATTGTAAAAGAAGACTCTGATTTGGATATTATCTTTTTAGATGAAAGTATGCCAGGCCTGAGTGGTTTGGAAACATTGTCGAGAATAAAAGCTATAAAACCTAATATACCCGTGGTAATGATCACTAAGAATGAGGCGGAGAATATCATGGAGGAAGCTATTGGCTCTCAGATAGATGATTATCTTATCAAACCTGTCAATCCCAATCAAATACTTTTGACACTAAAAAAAATAGTGGACAACAAAAGGCTTATCTCTGAAAGAACAGCCATAGATTATCAGCAAGAGTTTAGAAACATTGCCATGGAAATCAGTATGGGTGCAGATCATGCGGGATGGGTAGATATTTATAAAAAAATCATTCAATGGGAATTGCGGCTCGATGACAGCAATAATTCACAAATGAAAGAGATCCTCAACATGCAAAAAGTAGATGCCAATAAAGAATTTTTCCGTTGGGTATCTAAAAATTATGTTTCATGGATAAAAAACGGAGATGGACCCCTCACTTCACATAAACTCATGCGCGAAAAAGTGTTTCCTTTGTTAAGCCAAGAAACCCCCGTTGTTTTTATATTGTTGGACAATTTGAGGTACGATCAGTTCAAGATATTGGAGCCAATCATTACAGAGTTTTTTAAGATTGAATCAGAGGATTACTTTTATTCTATGTTGCCCACGGCCACTCAATATAGTCGCAATGCTATTTTTGCAGGAATGTTGCCTTCAGAAATTCAAAAAAAATTTCCAGATTATTGGCTCAATGACAATGAAGAAGGAGGCAAAAATCTTAAGGAAGCAGAACTGTTGCAGTCTCAAATACAGCGCTTAGTCAAAAAAGATATAAAATCAGACTACGTAAAAGTTACCAACGTCAATGCTGCCAAACAATTGCAAGATAATGCATTGAATTTTTTGAATAATGATTTCACTGCGATAGTTTATAATTTTATTGATATGCTTTCACATTCTCGGACAGAAATGGAAGTATTGAAAGAATTAGCCAGTGATGAGCAGGCCTACAGATCTATTACAAAATCTTGGTTTGTGCATTCTCCACTTTGGGCTATGATGCAAAGGATGGCTGAAAGAAAAGTAAAAATCGTAGTCACCACGGATCATGGCACCATTCGTGTTCAGAATCCGTCAAAAGTGATAGGCGACAAAGAAACAACCACAAACCTTAGATATAAAGTGGGTAAAAATCTGCAGTATGACCGTAAGGATGTATTAGAAATCAAAAATCCGCAAGAAGCAGGTTTGCCTACACCTAATGTGAGTAGTACTTTTATATTTGCCAAAGAAGATGTTTTCTTTTTATATCCCAACAACTATTCATATTACAACAACTTCTTCAAAAATACTTTTCAACATGGTGGGGTTTCTTTGGAAGAAATGGTTTGTCCTATCATTGTATTGTCTCCCAAAAACAAGTAATACTTTTTGGTGTTGATTTTAGGTTAGATTTAAAATGTATGATTGAAAATTTTGTGAGTTATATACTGGAGCACCACAAAAACGCAAAAAGTGGACCTTCTACTGAATCCATTATAACATGGATAGATAATCTCAAAAAACTTTTGTTTCCTGAGACCCTTAAAGAAAGTTTTGATTCAGAATATGAAATTGAACAAAGCTTGCAGAAATCTCAAGAACATTTGGAAAACATAATGTGCGATTTAGAGGCTTATTCTCCTACTTCATGCGGTGGTGTAGTACAGAAGTTTTTTGAAGCCTTGCCACAACTGTATAAGGACTTGCATCTGGATGTGGAGGCTTGTTATCAAGGTGATCCAGCCGCAGTGTCTTACATTGAGATTATAAGAAGCTATCCAGGATTTTATGCTGTTTTTATATACAGAATGGCACATTCATTATATCGTTTGGATGTGCCATTGATCCCTCGTATCTTGACAGAATACGCCCATCAAAAAACGGGAATAGACATACATCCTGGAGCTCAAATAGGACAGTCTTTTTTTATTGACCATGGTACAGGTGTTGTCATAGGTGAAACATGTATTATTGGCCGTCATGTCAAAATATATCAAGGCGTCACTCTGGGTGCACTCAGTATAGACAAAAGTATGGCTGGAATGCGAAGACATCCTCAAGTAGAAGATAATGTAGTCATCTATTCTGGTGCCACAATATTGGGAGGTGACACTATTATAGGCGAAGGAAGCGTCATAGGTGGCAATGTGTGGATTACAAAATCTGTTTTGCCAAAGTCACGCGTTTACCATGTTGCTGATAATAATCAAATTATAAAATCTTAAGATACTATATGTCTAAAATCAAAGATTTAGTGGGTAAAACGCCCCTGGTTGAACTCACTCAACTCCACACATCTGGGGCCGTAAAAATATTTGCTAAAATGGAGGGCCATAATCCTGGTGGAAGTGTCAAAGACCGTGCAGCTCTCAATATGATACAAAGCGCCCTCAATCGAGGCAACATCGACAAAAATACTACACTTATAGAAGCCACGAGTGGAAATACGGGAATAGCTCTGGCTATGATAGCGGGCAATTTGGGTATATCTATTCAATTGGTGATGCCCTCCAATAGTACAACCGAAAGGGTACACACTATGCAAGCTTTTGGGGCAAAAGTCATCTTGCTTGAAGATATAGAAACTTGTAGAGATTATGCTGCCGAAGAGTCCAAAAAACAAGGATTTTATATGCTAGACCAATTTTCTAATGAAGATAATTTTATGGCGCATTACAAATCTACAGGGCCAGAACTGTGGCAGGACACTCAGGGTTTAATCACACATTTTGTGAGTTCTATGGGCACTACGGGAACTATTATGGGTACTTCCATGTATCTCAAAGAACAAAATCCCAATATCAATATCGTAGGCTGCCAACCCACAGAAGGTAGCAATATACCGGGAATTCGAAGATGGTCGCCTGAATATGTACCTAAAATATTTGATCCAAAACGTGTGGATTTAGTTATGGATGTATCTCAAGAAGAAGCCATTCAAACTGCTCGAGCCTTAGCCAAATACGAAGGCATATTTGGCGGTATGAGTTCTGGCGGTGCTGCTGCGTGTGCGCTCAGACTGGCCAAAGAAGTTTCTAGCGGCTATATAGTATTTATTTGTTGTGATAGGGGAGATAGATACTTGAGTAGCGGATTGTTTGAATGAGTTTTTACGTTTTATCTCATCCTTATCTTGGTCCCATAAG
Organism: uncultured Aureispira sp.; assembly: GCA_964490495.1. GTDB lineage: Bacteria > Bacteroidota > Bacteroidia > Chitinophagales > Saprospiraceae > OLB9. Next base: position 3,290 of record CAZBCV010000149.1, read on the forward strand.
TGGAAAATATCTTTCGATTATTACATTTTTGTGATGTATCCAATGGCCCACTATAGAAAAGCCTATGGCCAAAACATTATTGTCAATACCACTAACTTGGCCAGACGAAAGAAGCTGTTCATTATCAAAACTCTTAAAAAGAGCCGTTGTGGACTTACGTACAGCAACAAACTCATAAATGAGATCCATCAATTTTCGGTTTTGGGCCCGACTATTCTCAGCATATTGGTTTTCTTCGTATCCGGGCAGTGGCGTTGCATCAAATCTGGCTAACCTCAAAGCGCGGTAGGCAAAAATTCTTTCAGTATCTATGGCATGCTGTAAAATATGTTTTAAAGTCCATTTGCCTGGCTCATACACTTTATCCCCGAGTCTTTCGTATTCGAAAATATTGGCATGGATATAGTTTTCACCAAATTCTTCTTTTAAAGCTTTAAGTATGTCCATATTTTCAGGGACTAACTGAATATATCTATCGTAAAATTTGGGCATGAAAGGAAGGTCTGAACGCGTCATATGGTGGTATTTTAAAAAGAAATTCTTATTATCTTTAACCAAAATAGTTGTCTTAATGTTGTATCAGTTACTAATATTGTTATCAATCTCTTAATTATGATCCTCGAAGCCTGTATAGAAACCCTTCAAGAAGCCCAATATGCCTATGAAAATGGAGCACATCAATTGGAAGTATGTAGTCAATTAGAATTTGACGGACTCACACCTTCTCATGAATTTGTAGTCTCTTTACAAAATTCTGTGCCTCTACCACTAAATATCATGGTAAGATGTCGTGGGGAAAATTTTGAGTATTCTGATGATGAGATGGAAGAAATGGTGCGGTCTATACATAGTTTAAAAACGCTGAATCCACATGGTTTTGTTTTGGGGTGTACACAAAAAACAGCTTATGGAGAGATATCATTGGATATTGATAAAATAAGGATTTTAGCTGATGCGGCTTATCCTTATCCAGTTACCATTCATAAAGCGATAGATATATGTACGGACATCCTACAAGAAGTGGACAAGTTGAAACTCATCGATAACATAAAGTTTATTTTGACATCTGGTGGTGCACCCACCGCTGAAAAAGGAGTAGATCTAATCAAAAAGATGAAAGAGTTATCTGCACCTCATATTAAAATAAGAGCTGCTGGAAAAGTGACTAAAGATAACATTGATAGGCTTCATTCCTCTCTTGGGTTAGAACATTATCATGGGCGAAAGATTGTTTAGGGAAGCAATTTATTTTATGTCATATTCTCTAAGATTCTTTTCTAAGGATAGTTGATAGAGTTTTACGAGTTTTTTTTTATAATATGGATAAGTTGATATTTGCAAAACTATCACAAAGTATGAGATAGGCCTGATTTATCCCATTATTTTTCTTGTCCAAATGCTGGTCAAAGGTTTTTCAAAGGCAGACAATGGGACAGAGCACTAGACTAATTTACGTAAGATTGGATGTACGAGTTTTTTGTACTTTTACTATGTACTTTTGCACTTTATTGTGCAAAAGTTGGGCATTCTGCCTGTATTTACTAGCTTTTATTGATCTTTCAGCAGATCCTGGTACAACAAATGATTACATCTCCATCTCCAAAAACTGAGCTGTATGTCCTTTTTTGCTCTTCATCAATGCTTCGGGTGTGCCTGCAAAAACGATTTCACCACCTGCCTTTCCTCCTTCGGGACCTATATCTACCACATAATCTGCTACTTTTATCACATCCATATTGTGTTCGATGATGATGACAGTATTGCCTTTATCCACCAATTTGTTGATAACTCCCATGAGCAATCTTATATCATCAAAATGAAGTCCTGTGGTGGGTTCGTCTAAAATATATACGGTATTTCCAGTATCTCGTTTTGAAAGTTCTTCTGAAAGTTTTACCCTTTGTGCTTCGCCACCTGAGAGTGTTGTGGCTTGTTGTCCCAGTGTGATGTATCCCAAACCCACACTGTCCAAAGTTTTCAATTTGCGATGTATTTTGGGTACATTTTCGAAAAAATGAACCGCTTCAGATACGGCCATGTCTAAGACATCCGATATGGATTTGCCTTTGTAGAGAACTTCTAGGGTTTCTCTATTGTATCTTTTTCCCATACACGTTTCGCAATCTACATATACATCAGGCAAAAAATTCATTTCTATGAGCTTTTTACCACCACCTTCGCAGGTTTCGCATCGGCCACCTTTCACATTGAAGGAAAATCTTCCTGCTTTGTAGCCTCTTATCTTGGCCTCGGGCATGTTAGTATATAGGTTTCTAATGTCTGTAAACATACCTATATAGGTTGCGGGATTGGACCTTGGAGTACGACCAATAGGAGATTGATCAATTTCAATGACTTTATCAATGTGCTCAAGCCCCATCACGGTTTGAAATGGAAGCGGCCGCTGCACACTATTATAAAAATGTTGTCTCAAAATGGGATAAAGTGTTTCATTGATGAGCGAAGACTTACCACTTCCAGAGACACCCGTGACACATATCAGCGTTCCTAAGGGTAGTTTGAGGTTGACATTTTTGAGATTATGACCTGTAGCGCCTTTTATCTCGAGAAAATTCCCATTCCCTTTACGTCGCTTTTTAGGTACTTCTATTTTGAGCCTATTGCTAAGATAGCCGGCAGTGGTGCCTCCCAATTTCAAAAAATCCTCAGGTGTGCCTTGGGAAACGATGTCGCCGCCATGAAGTCCTGCTCCAGGGCCCAAATCTATGATATAATCCGAAGCTAACATGATATCTTTGTCATGTTCTACAACTATAACTGAATTGCCTATGGAGGTCAAATTGCGTAAAGCAGATATCAATCTATGATTATCCCGTTGATGAAGGCCGATACTTGGTTCATCCATGATATAGGTGATACCCGTCAGTTGGCTACCTATTTGGCTGGCCAATCTTGTGCGTTGAGACTCACCCCCCGATAGCGTTCTTGTCGTTCTGTTGAGGCTCAAATAACCTAGACCTACTTCCAAAAGAAAACCAATTCTTAGTCTAATTTCTTTGAGCACTTCGTGAGCTATCGAATTTTGTTTTTCACTCAGATGTTGTGGCATTTCTACTATCCAGTCATACAATTCGTCTATATTCATGGTAGCTAGTTGGCCTATATGTTTTTTACCCAATTTGAAGTGTAAAGACTCTTTTTTGAGACGGTAACCTTCACATTCTGGACAAGTGGTAATACTTAAAAAATCTTCCGCCCACGAGCGGATTTTTTCAGATGAACTGTCTTTGTACCAGCGTTCTAACATTTGACAGAGGCCTTCACTAGCTAAATCAAATACATAATCATTATGTACGATTCCAAAAGAAGGATTTAGGCTTTCGGCGCCACCATATAAGACAATATCTAACGCTTCTTTAGGCCAGTTTTTGATGGGGGTTTCATAAGTAAATTTATATTTTTTTGCAATTTTTTGTAGTTGGGTAAAGGTATTATTTTGTCTAACAGCTCCAAAAGGTTTGATGGCTTCTTGATGTATGGACAGATTGTCATCAGGAATGATTTTTAATAAATCCGCCTTGTGCATCTCGCCCAAACCACTGCACTTTGGACACGAACCATATGGACTATTGAAGGAAAAATTGTTGGGCGAGGGCTCTTCATAAGATAAACCAGAAATAGGGTCCATGAGGCTTTTTGAAAATGCCTTTATTTCGTCAGTGTCCATATTCAATACCAAAAGGGAATTGCCACCAGTTTTTAGAGCAGTCTGAAGAGATTTTATAATTCTATCTTCTTTGGTAGTCTCTACTTTTATTCGATCTATAACTATTTCTATATCATGTACTTTATATCTATCTACTTGTAGCCCTTGTACCAAATCTAATATTTCCCCATCGACCCGGACTTTCGTATAACCTTTTTTGCGTGTTTGGTCAAAGAGTTCTCTATAATGGCCTTTTCGGGCGCGGATGACGGGAGCAAGTATAGCTATTTTTTGTGCATCATAATGACTCATCACATGCTCTATGATTTGGTCTTCGGTATATTTGACCATTTTTTCGCCTGTAATGTAGGAATAGGCTTCACCAATGCGGGCATAAAGAAGGCGAAGAAAATCGTATATTTCGGTAGTGGTACCTACCGTAGAGCGGGGATTCCATGCCGTTGTTTTTTGTTCTATGGATATCACAGGGCTGAGTCCGTCTATTTTTTCGACATTTGGCCTGTCCATTGAACCTATAAATTGGCGTGCATAGGCCGAAAACGTCTCCATATAACGTCTTTGTCCCTCTGCATATAAAGTGTCAAAAGCTAAAGAAGATTTTCCACTTCCACTCAATCCTGTAATGACGACCAATTGATTACGAGGTATTTTTACGGAAATATTTTTTAGGTTATGCTCTGCGGCACCAATGATTTCTATGTATTCGTGACCAATGGTATCTTGATTTTGCTCTACTTTTTCGGGCATAAATTTTTATTGACAAATTGAATATTGATAACGAAAGAGCAGCTATTATGTTTAAAAATTTAAAGGATGTCGAAATTGAAAATAAAGCTTGAATCCATTTGTATTTTTCTTTATTAAGGAAAAGTTTTAACTGTATATAAATTATGTAAAAAAAAAACCTTAAATCATAAAGGCGAATCAAAGTTAGAGTTCGATCATTAATGCACTAAAATTTTATTAAAAAGTTAGAAATAAATCTATACCTCGCTAAAAGTGTATAAAAAAACAT
>CAZBCV010000150.1:0-7974 GCA_964490495.1 uncultured Aureispira sp.
CACGCAATATTGCGTAAGTACCGCAAATATAAACCTCTTTTTATATATCCAAACCATCTATAGGACTTTTTATTTCTGACTTAACTTTTTCTGTGATCCCGCTATGACGGGACAAGTTATGAACATAAATTTTTCTAAGTGCTCTGTCAAGAAGCTTGACCTAAGTATTCTTGTAAAGCTTTGAGATTTACGCCATTGAGTAACCTATGGGGTGGCAAAGGAATGTCGAAGGGTATTAACAGTCGCATTTTCGTCCACTCCTGATTTTATGACTGCGTCATGCAAATTTTCCACCTGTCCGTCCTTCGTAGAGATAATATTTTGGTTGGTAAATATCTAAATGTTCTTTGAGGATTTTTTTTTAATATTCACCACTTTGCGTTACACATGATTTTTTTTCAAAAATAAAACATAAAATATTATCGCAAAATGATTCATTCTATTAAATTTGTGCAACTTATTGATTTTCTATATTATGATACACAAAAAATTTAGCTAAGAATGAATTGGTCTGCCATGCCCTTCATGCGTTTAGTTCTTATGTTTGTTTTTGGCATATGGAGTTTTTACTATTTTTCTTTGAATAAGGAATTATTTATTGCTTGTTTATGTTTTACGTCTCTTTTGAATTGGATATCTTATAAATATGATTTTGGCGACTACATTCATCTCAAGTCCACCATTAGTGGAGCTTTGTTGTTGATGTTGTTTTATTTTTTAGGGGGTGTATTGTTTTCAGTAAAGAAAGATGAGGTTGAAAAATTAACCCATAAGGATGTTGAGCTAGAAAATACAATTTTTGTGGCCACACTAAACGAAGAAATGAAAAGCAATTATGGTCCAAAGTACGTTGTGAGCATCAGCCAGTTGACCTCTAATGGAGAACCAATAGAAACTGACAAACTAAATATTATTGCACACTTTCATCCAGTGGATAGTTCATCATATGCCTATGAAGTGGGAGATAAAATCGTTGCTAAAGCTTCCTTGAAACGTATAAAGTCCAATTCCAACCCTTTTGCTTTTGATTATTCTCAATACTTATACTTTAAAGATATTATATTACAAGCAAAAATTTTAGTGAATCATCACCAACTTGTGTCAAAACGGGATGTATCCTTTTGGGCCAAAACAGTATTAAAAGTAAGGGAGTTTGGTCAGAAAACTTTGGATAAATATATAACCTCTCCTTTGGAAAAGGGGGTGGTTGAGGCACTTATTTTAGGAAAACGGATCAATTTGGATCAAAATGTTTATCAAAATTATTCTAATACCGGAGCCGTACATGTACTGGCTGTTTCTGGGCTACATGTAGGTATTTTTATCAGTGTATTTTTAGCTTTTTTTGAAAGAATTAAGATAGAATCTAAAGGCTGGAAGTTGCTGAAAGTGTGTACTTTGGCGCTTTTAATTTTCATGTACGTTATGGTCACAGGGGCTTCACCTTCAGTCATTCGGGCTGGCGTCATGATTACATTTTTTATAATTGGCAAAACTTATTTCAATAGCGTCAATACTTTCAATATTTTGTCTGTTACGGCTATACTTATGTTGTTTTGGAACCCATTTATGTTATTTCAAGCTTCATTTCAGTTTTCATTTTTGGCTTTATTGAGTATTTTGTATTTTCATCCCAAAATAGTGGACCTTTTTCATCCTCAATTTTTCATTTTGAGGTTTTTTTGGACAATCATTAGTGTATCATTAGCCGCTCAAATTTTTATTTTTCCATTTACTGTTTATTATTTTCATCAATTTCCCGTTTATTTTGCGGTGAGCAGCTTATTAGCCATACCCTTAGTGACATTGATTATTTATGTGAGTATGTTGATGTTGATATTTGAAGTGATTTATGTAGGTATTAATCCATATTTAGGCACATTTCTAGAGATTATTATTTCCTTTCTCAACGAATGTATTCAAAAAATAAGCCAATGGCCTGTCGCTTTAATAGAAAATATTTGGGTTTCAGATTTAGGATTGATATTGTGTGTAGCTGGCATATTGTGTATGTTATTGTGGTGGGAAATAAGGAAGTTATTGCCTTTATATTTAGGTTTAGCATGTTTTTGGGGAATAGTATTGGAGGATAGTTTACGGATTATAAAAAACTCCACTCAAGGCCATTTTATTGTTTATGATAATTTTGCAAATATGGTCGCGGATGTTAAAAATCAAAATGTAAATACAACCTATCGTGTAGGAGAAAGTGATAAAGTTTCAGAAGATTTTTTTGCAAAAAACTTTAGAATGAAAAATAGAATCACTCCTAATGGTCTTTCAAATCTTTCTTTGTCTAAAGTATGTGATAAAATTTTCTATATCTACACTGATGAAGATGATTTTACGCTTTTAAAAGATGGAATTAATGTACATGCTTTGGTAGTTACCAATGAGTCGTTTTTATCTCCTGAAGTTGTATTGTCAAAAATAAATCCGGAAAAAATCATATTAGTTAAAAATTTAAAGCCGTGGATTAAGAAAAAATGGTTAAATTTGCCCAATAATAAAAAAGTTTCTATCCATGATATATCCACTTTGGGTGCATTTCATGAAAGTTTAATTTGTTCACCATGACAGTTCATATTTTTTATGCAAGTTGTAGTTTTTAGATATTTTGTAAGGTTTAGTTTTTTGGTACTAATGTTTTATTTGCGCAATCAAGTTGAAACAAATAAAACAATTTTGGGGGATAGTTATAATTTTTTCCATCCTGTGGTAGAATTTCTATTGTTCCTCACTTTTTTGAATATTTTTACTGCGGTGCTTATTATGATTTACCGCTTAAGAAAAAATATAGCGTATAAGTTTACAGACAACGTAATAATAGGCATAAATAATCTATATTACTTAATAGTTTTTTTTGGTATCATCGCCATGATATTGGGTTTTTGGGGCAAAGATTTCAAAAGTTTGTTAACTTCTCTAAGTATCGTTGCGGCGGCTATTGCCATTATTTCTAAGGAATACGTTAGCGAAATTATTAGTGGATTTATTATCAGCTTTTCCAAAGCTCTCAATATTGACGACTACGTAAAAATTGGAGACAATAAAGGTAAAATTCTAGATATTTCATTGAACAAAACGGTATTACTGAATGATGATGATGATATAATTTTTATACCTAATGACAAGGTTTATATGAGTGAAATCATCAATTACACCAAAAAAGATATCCGCAAAGTAAATTTAGATTTTGAATTGAGTTTGGAACATCACACAACAATTGAAGAGTTGGAGGAAAAGTTGTGTAATAATATTCAAGAATTAATGGAATTTATTGAAAAAGACTCTGTCCATGTCAAAGTAGTGAAAGTGTATCATGACCATTTAGCGCTCAAATTTCAATACCAACTCAAAGAAGTCAACCGGGATATTGAAAATTTAATTCGAAAAAAAACAGTAAGATATATAGCCAATGCCATTAAAAGGTAAAAGTTTGTCCACTTTTCAGGAAGTTTTATGCATTTATGATGGTCATGAACTTAATGTTTTTAGGTTCTATTAAAAATTATTGGAATGTCAGTTTTGAACACCCCATATCCACACGCTTCTTTTATTACCTTTGCGAAAGTCTTAGGAATAATTAGTAGCTCTATCGCGTTTATTTTGGTAGTTTTTCAACCCTTTGGTACTGAGAGTTTTACCCATCCTTACAAAACTTTAATTTTAATGGGTTATGGTGTTGTCATTTTTGGTGCGGGACTTTTCTCTTTTGTGTCAATAAATGGGATTCTGAGTGAAGACATCAAAGATAAATGGACAGTAGGCTATGAAGTTATGATGCTCTTTATTATCATTGTAATATGCCAAAGTTCTTGTTTTTTTTATTGGTCATGGATATTTTCATCAAAGTTATCCTTAGATTTTTATTGGGGCTTTTTAGGAGTGGCTTCCACAGTCGCTTTATTGCCCATAGCGTTTTACCTTTTTTATATCTATCAGCAGTACAAAGATGTTCATCATGCCGGACATTTAGGAGTCACTATCGAAGATAACACTACAAATGATGCCCGCTCAACATTGCTTTCGCAAGATAGTGTGAGAATGAGTATCGAAGGTACTGGCAAACGAGAAAAATATGATGTGGAAGTGGATGACTTATACGCTGTCAAAGCTGAGGATAATTATGTCATATTTTATTCTTTGAAAAATAATATTATTAAAAAATGGATGTTAAGAGTCACTATGAGTGAAGTAGAACGCCAATTAACTTCGGATTTTATTAGAATCCACCGCTCTTTTATTATTAACAAAAATTACATAGAAAATCTATCTGGAAATGTCACAAATACTAAGGTGAAAATCCAAAAAATCGATGATGAGTTTCCTGTTTCGCGCTCTAAAGTAGAACATATTCGTAAACTTTATGAATAATTATTTTTTAGGAATTTAGCTATTATGTTTTTATAAATAATTGATTTATAGTTTATTTGTGGCGAATGGCAACGACTTCTATTTGCATTTCACCACATTTCATTTCACTTCGCCCCATTCATTTTTTTATTCTTTCAATTCCTCTCACCTTTGTGTCATTATTTAACACATAAATTTATTCAACATGACACTTTCAAACCTTATTTTTGCTTTAATTATGACACATGCTGCTTTAGGTGGTATAGCTTTAGGCACAGGACTTTTATCTGCCTTTGCAGCCAAAGGTCAAAAGCTTCATAAATTATCTGGTAGAGTATTTTTCTTCAGTGGCTCTTTGTCTATAGTACTTAGTCTAGTGGTCACGCTTTTTCCAGGTCATTGGAATCCTTTCTTATTGTCCATAGGATTATTTAGTCTTTATTTTCTAATGATAGGTTTTAGATCGGTTGATTACAAAAATACAAACCACAATTACATCATAGATAAGTTTTTGACGTGGAGTATGGCTTTATGTTGTCTATTGATGATAGTGCTTCCCATTTTACTTCACAATGTTGTGAATATTGTCACTACTATTTTTGGTATTTTAGGTTTGTTTTTGGCTATTGATAATTTACGTTGGTTATCCAATATTGAAAAAATGAGAGGTGGCGCATTGAGATTTCATATTATCCACATGTCTGGCGCATTGATATCTATGGTTAGTGCTTTTCTTGTGGTCAATAATTTTTTTCCTACCTTGCTCAATTGGTTTTTGCCTACAATCATTGGTACCGTATTTATTGTGTTTTCCCTTAAGAAATATGTACCTAAAAGGGTTGTAAGTTTATTATCCACTTCTGTTGCAATGTGCATTTTGATATTGGCTTTCAATCAAGGAAATGCACAAAATACGACCTTGCCCAACGAGAAAATATTTACAAAAACTCAAATGGTCGAAGACTATGAATTATTGTATTCGTCATTAATCAATTATCATCCTACTCCATTTTTATATACACCAGAAAAGGAATTGAAATCCTATTTTGAATCACAAAAAGCTTCATTTCCTGAAACTATGACCGAAAGAGAGTTTTTTGTAAAAGCCAAACAACTCATAGCCATGATAAAATGTGGACACACTTTTGGTGACATTTCTTCCACGTGGAATACTAACCTTCAAGATCAGCTTTTATACCTCCCTTTCAGTATTAAAAATTTTGAGAATAAAGTGTATTTTTCTAGTACAATAGATGAAAATTTCGAATTTAGCATAGGTGAAGAGTTGTTGGCTATTAATGGTGTTGGGATAAATAGTATTTATAAACAAATAGGCTCCACTATACAAAGAGATGGACTCACATTTTCTTATGTCAATATCGTTACAGAACTCATCTTCCGCACTCTTTACATGCGTGTATTTGGTCAGCAGGAAAACGTGGTGGTACAATATAGGTCAAATAAAGGCGATACTCTTTCGACTACCATTAAAATGACCAATAAAGCTTTAAAACCTTTAAAAAAGATAGAAAGGCCTGAAGATTTAAAAATGGTTTTTGAAAACAAATGGAGTACTTTTGCTATAGACAGTACAAACCGTATAGCCTATTTAAAAATAACTTCTTTTGGTGATAGAAAAGAATTCAAGAAGTATTACGATAGTGTTTTTAAAACTTTAAAAAACTTAAATTATAATAACCTAATTATAGATTTGAGATACAATGGTGGTGGTTTTTTTGGAAATGGCAACAATCTTTTAACTTATCTCACTCCACAAAAGTTTGAGTTTAATTTTCAAAGAGAAAATCGACCAATAGAAAAAAATAAATTTACCAAAATGGACAAATGGAATAAATTAACGAAGTTGGCTTTTTCAGTAAAGCCCCGAAAACATAAAGTTAAAGGTATGAAAATCCATACTTTCTCCTACAAACCTAAGAAAAACCGATTTGAAGGGCAAGTTCATGTCATAAATAATGGTTACACTTTTTCTCAAGCAGCTCTTGCAGCAGCTCATATGCGAGAATATGGCGCCACTTTTTATGGATCAGAAACTGGAGGCACCGAATCTGCCACCAATGCAATGACACAACATGAATTATTACTGCCTCAATCCAATATAAAAATTAGAATACCTTATTATCAAGCCATTTCAAATTCTACAAAAGGAACGCATGGCTATGGTGTTCAGCCCGATTATCCTTTATTTGATGATATTACCAATCATGAAGACCTGGTTTTAAAACAAGTTTTGAAACTGGTGATAGAAGAAAAGTGAAATCAAATTTATCAACTGTAAAACATATAAAATCTTATGAAACTTCAACAAATATTTATGCTGTATTGCTTAATTCTATTATTAATGAGTTGTTCTAAATCAAATTATACTAGATATTTGTCAAATAATATGCAAGTTATGCGACAAACGGAACAAGGCTTAGTTCTTAACAATTTTGATAAAGATTTTTATTCAAATCAACTATTTATGGTAGGTGAAATTCATGAAGTGGCTACTTCTCCACTCTTAGATGTTGCAATTTTTGAAAAACTAAATCTAGATCTCGGAATATCAGTATATATAGGTGAACTAGATATCGCACAAAGTTATTTTTTGAACGAATATATTAAAGGCTCAAATGAATTTGGTTTACAATACATTTTAAAAGATTGGGTAGTTGGTATTGGTCAGCATTCTAAAGAGGTTAGAGATAAATTTGAAAAATTGAGAAATATTTATGCTCAAGTTCCAGAGGATAAGAAATTTGAAATAGTTGGCATAGAAATGAATACCGACTTTGATTTAATAAAGGAAATTTTAATCAGAAAATTAAATATTGATGCAATTGATTTGTACATGGATGATAGTGAATTCGTTGTTTGGTGTAAAAAAAACTTGCCAGTTTATTTAGAAAATAAAAAAGATCAAATTTCAGAGGATGATTTATATTTGATATCAAACATACTATTTAATTTTGAACAATACCATGAAAATTGGTACTGGTACAGAGATAAATATTCTTTTCTTAACTTCAAAAGGCTGCATATTCAAAGAAATTGGAAAGACAAAAAACTATATGCTTGTTACGGCTTTGCACACACTCTTCAAGGATTCCCATTTACTTTAGCTGGAAGGATAAAAAAGGATACTATTTTAGGTTTTTATGACAAAATTGTTAGTCTTAATGCACTTTACGTAGATTCCTATTTGACCGTTTCAAGTGCGTCATTACCTAAATTGATCCGTTCGAAAGATAAATTTTCAAAACTAGGTTTGTCTTACGATAATCTTTTATTTATGTATGTAAAAGGCATTCAAGACTATAAAAAAGTCACAACTAAAAATAGTATCACCCTTTTTAAATTAAATGGAGAAAATTCGCCATATACTAATTCATTACGAGGTACCCAAAATTTTGCTTTACTACCTCTATGGGATGGTTTTAAAATTGAAGATAAAAATTCAGTTACAACTGACTATGCTCAGTATGTTATTTTTGTGAGAAATGCAGATGGAGTATTGACAGATAAATGACATTGTTTTGTAAAAAAATAAGATTTATAATAAATTTACTAAAAATATTTTGTAATTATAAACATACCGTTTACCTTTGCGCCATG
>CAZBCV010000151.1:0-7973 GCA_964490495.1 uncultured Aureispira sp.
CCTGCCATTAAAAGGTGCCTTAAAGGACCATCAGTTAGAAATAATTGAAGATGGGGCTATTTTGGTGCAAAATGGTGAGATCTTAAAAGTAGCAAATTTTGAGACATTAAGAAAAGCGTTTCCTCAAGTCGAAGTTGAAGAAATTGACCACAAAATGGTTCTGCTTCCTGGGTTTGTAGACTGCCACACGCATACTTGTTTCGCAGGCACACGTGCTATGGATTTTGCCGAAAGAAACGCAGGCACACCCTACTTAGAAATTGCTCAAAAAGGCGGTGGAATTTGGAGTACCGTAACAGCCACCCGAAATGCAAGTCAAGAAGAATTAAAATCATTGACTGAAAACAGGGTTAATAATTTTTTGAAAAATGGTATAACAACCATAGAAATAAAGTCGGGTTACGGGCTATCTGTAGAAGATGAAATAAAAATGTTGAATACTATAAATCAACTGAATACCAAAGCTCAAGTGGTATCAACTTGTTTGGCAGCTCATATAAAACCGAGGGATTTTGAGGGTTCTAGTGTTGAATATTTGGAATATATAGTCAAAAATCTAATTCCCAAAATCAAGCACTTGACCAATCGCATAGACATTTTCACAGAAAAATCGGCCTTTGGAATAGAAGAATCGACACATTACTTGCAGAAGGTGAAAGAAATGGGATTCCAGATAACGGTTCATGCTGACCAGTTTACGGCAGGATCTTCTCAAATGGCGGTACGGCTCGGTGCACTTTCTGCAGATCATCTAGAAGCTAGTACTGAAGCGGACATAAGCGTTTTGGCAAATTCAGAAACGGTGGCAGTGGCACTTCCTGGGGCATCTATTGGTCTTGGTGAGTCATTTACACCAGCCCGAAAACTCTTGGATGCCGGAGCTTGTTTGGCCATAGCCTCTGATTACAACCCAGGCTCAGCACCTATGGGCAATCTACTATCACAAGCATCAATTTTGGCCACATTTCAAAAATTGAGTACGGCAGAAATTTTGTCTGGGCTTACTTTTAGAGCAGCCAAAGCTTTGAATATTAACAATATAGGGAAAATTTCGAAAGGATTCATGGCCGATTTACAAGCTTATGATACTACAGATTATCGAGAAATTCTTTACCATCAAGGCAGTATGAAATCATTTAAAGTTTGGAAAATCGGAAATTTAATTTAATCAAAATGTATACAAAAGCACAACAATGGACAGGTAGAATTGATGGAACAGAAGCAGAGAGCTTTAGGTGGCATCAGGTAGTGCAATTGGCAGATATTCAAAAAGAAATTCTAATCAAAGAAGCATTTTTTGGAATATTGGGGTTTGAATGTGATGAAGGAGTCAGGCGAAACCAAGGCCGTATCGGAGCTAAAACAGGCCCGGAAATGTTAAGAAAATTTTCATCCAATTTTCCAGCAAATTCCCTCAAAAACATTATTGACTTTGGCAATGTAGCGTGCGCAGATGCTGATCTTGAAAAAAGTCAAACCCTACTCACTAATTGTGTAGATAAAATTCAAAAAACTGGTGGAAAAACCATTGTATTGGGTGGCGGCCACGAGGTCATGTATGCTCATTATTTAGGTCTGAGGAAAGCTTTTCCTGATAAAAAAATTGGGATAATAAATTTTGATGCTCATTTTGATAATCGCCCCGTTAAACCAGAAATTGGTGTAACCTCTGGGACTGGATTTTGGCAGATTGCCCAAGAAGATTCCAATTATGCATATTTTGCTATTGGCATTCAAGAAAACTCGAATACTAAAGCTTTGTTTACCGAGGCAAAGAAAACAAACACACAATTCATATTAGCGGATGAAATTTTTCCTGAAAATTTAACTGCGATTTTTGATAAAATAGATGATTTTATTAATGAAATTGATGTTCTATATGTAACACTTTGCCTAGATGTTTTTGCATCTCCTTTTGCACCAGGTGTAAGTGCTACTGCCTACAATGGTCTTTTTCCTGATCTTATCTTTAAAAATATTTTTAAAAAAGTTATCCATTCTTCTAAACTTGTAGCTTTTGATATTGCCGAACTAAACCCTGATTTTGATATTGACAATCGTACTGCAAAGCTAGCCGCTTCTTTTGTGTATGAAGTGGTTACTAGGGGTGGGAATAATTAGTCTGGCTGATTGAAGTAGAAGAGTTGATATCTTTTGAAAACCTTTTTCTGATGTATCTTTAAACTGTATGCTTATTCTTGATGTCTATGGAATACTTTAAAAAGTGTGTCACTTGCATTTTACAAATAAAAATTTCGGACTGAACTTTTTCTTGCCTATGTTTGCATCACTCATTGAAACGGAAGTATGACGTGTTCTGGAGGGATCATTTCATACCATACATAAATCGAGTCGGTACGGAAAGTACATTTTGAGCAGTATCTTTTATTTAGAGTAAAAGCACTGCTTTTTTATTATTCTTCAAAATAAAAATTTAAACTTTTCTATCCACCATGCCTGACCAAATCCCCCCTTTCGTGTTAGGTCTTTTATTTAGGCGTTTTAACATTTTTATTTTAAGTGTTTTGTATACCTATCTACAAATACCTCTTTTAATTCTCTAGCGATTTTTACCCAATTGAATTCTTTTTTCTTCTGTCCTCCTTTGCCATATTGAAGGATTAAAAATATTTGTATTGTGAGAGCTTTATCATGAGGCCATTGAACTTTTGATTTTGTTACTTTTCTGATCTGACGGTGCAATGCTTTTACTAGATTTGTAGTATATACCTTTATATACTTTCTCCATATTCTATGAAATTAATTGGTTAGCTCTACCCAGTCTTTTTCCCAAATCTTTGATATCTCTGGATATTTCGCATCCCATTTACTTCGAAATGTTTCAAATGCTATTACTGCTTGTACAAGATTACTTGAACTGTTTACTGACCTGAGGCCTCTACAGACAGCCTTCATATCTTTGTCCTCAACATACTTCACGCTGTTTCTTAATGTATGGTAAAATAATACATATATATATAATTGATATATAATATAATAGAAAATCATGTTACGTTTTTGTTACGAAGTAGAAAGTCAGGAAAAAATTTGTTACATTTTTGTTACGCCAAAAAATTGACATAGCAAATAGAATGAAATCATATTTGCATCAAATTAAAAATGGCAAAAGTGATGCACACAAAACACTTCATACAATTGGGCAAATGTTTAGTATCGGTAGAAGAAATAGTACGATTGGAAGCACATAGCAACTATACGATCATTCATTTTTACAATCAAAAGTCTATCATGACTTCTAAAATATTGGCACTATACGAAAAATCTTTATTGCAAGAAGGCTTTATCAGGTCGCACCATAAACACCTAGTAAATCCAAACTATATCACCAATATTTTTCTTCAAAGTAACTCTATAAAAATGAGGGATGATACAATTATTAGCATATCGCGAAGAAAAAGAAAGGAGGTAATCATGAAACTATCAGTGAATATGGATTTGTATGTTGGAAATTGACAAGGATGAAAATGGACAGAAAAGAAAAGATGATTTACTTTTTTGGTGTGTTAGTTTTCTTACTTATAGCATATGTGATGTACCTGTATTTTGAAACAGTCATCGTGAGAATGGAAATGGAGGGTAGATCATAGTAAATGCATTAAAACAGTACAGAAAAATGACTAATTTAGTCATATTGGAGGAAAGATAGGGTGTTTATTTTTGCAGGGGGGAAAGATAGAGAGAGGGAGAATAGGAGAAGGGGATTTAAGAGTGGATAAAAGAAAATATTTGTAGTTCATAAAAATAAAATATTTAGGCAATGAAAAAAGTAGTTATAATCTTAATGCTAATGAATAGTATATCAATTTTTGGGCAGAATGTGGGGATAAATGCTGTAAATCCGCCAGAGAAATTAAGTGTGGGAGGTCGACTTATTACTAACCAATTAGGATTAAGCGTTCATCCCAATACACCAAAATTATCGATCAATGGACCTGCTATTTTTTATAATAACAAAACTTTAGAGTTTGGGTTAGGTTATTTAAAAGAAATAAATGCAGGAAAAATCGGATATCAAAAATTCTCTGATGGGTTAGATTTTGTGGGAGCTGGAACAAATGTAAACAACAGAAAAATCAAATTTTGGGCCGAAGGTGGAAGTTATTTTGACGGCAATATCACGACAGACGCTTCATTTATTACGAGTGGCTTAGCTTTCAAAGACCCTGCCTTATTCAACTACAACAGTTCACAAATAAGTATTGATTATAAAGCAGATAAAACACCTTTTAAGATCACACAAAGTGTCTCAGATGCGATATGTGGTTGTGGTAATTTTAGTTCTGGGTCTGGTAATTTTCCCTCAGGATGGCAATCATTTACCGCAGTAAATTCCGGAAATTTATCGCATATACGACTCCATACTGGTTCGACCAATGACATAAAGATAGTCAAAATTTACAGTGGAGAAGGAACATCAGGCAGTCTCATAGCAACTACTAACATTTTTCATACAAATGATAATATTAGTTATACTGGATATCTAAATATCCCTATAACGAGTGGGCAAAAATATACGATCTGGGTGGATACTTATTCTGGCTGGGCTTACTGCGGCAACATTTATAATGGTGGTACAAATCAAAATGGCTCGGATTATATTTTTCAGGTATTACTAGATCATCCGGATGCCGATTTTATAGTAAAAGATAATGGAAATGTAGGCTTGGGTATAGAAAATCCTCTACACAAATTACATATAAATGGCTCTGTCAAGGCAAACACTGTAACTGCTAATGCTATTGGCATCAATGTGATAAATCCTACTGCAAATCTACACATTGATGGTAATCTTCTCGTGGGAACATCTGTCGCTTTAGGAGGTGGTAGTAGCATAGGAGAAATATGCTATAAGACAAGGTTTGTAAATATAAATAATCAACTCTTGCGTATAGAAGGGGGAGGTCCAATCAATAGCGGTGGTCGTAGATTTGAATGGGAAAGCCGTGGTGGGTTTACATTTAATGGTACATTGGTTGTAGATAAACTCACCGTTGCCGGAATTAGTAACTTAAAATATTTAAGTGCGAATAATGTTCGTCCAGGACCAAAAAGTACAACAATGAGGCTTAATCAAGTTGGTACTGTAGAAGTAGCCCCAAATGCTAATAATGTAAGATCTGTTAACATAAATTTCACAGGACAATTCCCATTTCAATCACCTCCAATGCTTATAGCAACACCAAGCAATAAGACAAACAAAACAGAGCAATTTGTAATAACTACTCGAAACGTTACCACCACAAGTGCAACGATTTTAGTGACACGCGTAGACATGAATGCACCTTGGACAGAAACTATGTTGGTCAATTGGTGGGCTTTTCATTAAAAATTAAAAATTTTATTCAATTGAAAAATATCATATTTAAAATTATTATTTTTGCTTCAAGCTTCTCTCTTTTTGGTCAAAATACGGGTATCGGTTTGCTTAATCCTTTGAGTCGACTCCATGTCAATGACAAAACCTTAGCAGACAGTATTTTTATAGGAGTAAATAGCAACCAAAGATTAGGAGTATTTAATAGTGGAGTAGATGGTTCGATTATCAACTCCAATATTTTAAGATTAGGCACCTCATCAATCCAAAATATGGTGCCAGGATCTATGGGATATCAGATAGAATCTTCAGATGCTTTTGATATTATGGGTCCATCGGTAAGTGGCCAAAAACCGAGATCATTAGAATTTTATGCTAAAGGGGGTACTCAGTCTGATGGAGACATATTAGTAGAAGGTACTGCGATTGTTGATAGCTTTAGGGTCAATAACGAGTTGAGCATGGAGCAACTCATACTTTATGGACCATCTATTGATAACAAATGGTTGGTCAAAAATAGCCCAGCTCAAAATATCCTACGTTTTGAAAGTAATGGAAGACTTGGTTTTTATAATTCCTCTCCGGATAAAAAATTGCAAGTAAACGGAATGTTAAATATCAACGGGGCATTGTTAGCAGACTACCTTTTTCCAGACGTAAGCTATAATAATGTCAGAGCATTTATAAATGGTATCTTATTTGATAATCAAGCCTTTGATCTTGAATTTGGTCACAATGTTCCAAAAATGAACAATAATCTGGCCAATGTGCGTGCTGGTCAATGGCGTCATTTTTGTCACCCTAATAGTGTTGTCAGAGTACATGGAGCTGGTACTAATAATTCTAATTTAAAAACAAAATTTTGGGCAGAAAATTTGACAAGAATTACCAATAATGCTACAATAATTGGAAGCTTGGTGACTGATAGTTTACAAATAAGGGATACTAGCTTTCAACAGGTGAAAGTAGGGCAAAATGGTACCATAATAAAAAATGTGCGCGGAGGGACAATAGTGGTTGGTCAAGGAGATTTAAACTCTCTTAAAAAAACTGGTCAAATAAATTTTGGTGTTACGTTTAATGAAATTCCAAAAGTGATTATGACTGTTAGAAATAATGGAGTTTTTACAGACCAGTTTGTTGTTTCCGCTTTTAATATTGATAATGCCAGTGTACAATATGCAATTAAAAGAATAGATATCAATAGTGTTCCCTCAGGACAGCTCGGCTGGGGTCAGTCATTATTATTAGATTGGTGGATTATAGAATAAATTAAAAATGAAAAAGAATTTAAAAATTATAGTATTTGTCCTTCTTTCGTTAGCAGGAATAAATGTATTTTCTCAAAAAGTAGGTATAGGAACCTCAACACCTCAATTTCAACTACATGTAGCTGGCAATATCAAAGCAGATAGCTTAGCTATTGGTACTACCCTAACATCTAGCAGATTAATATTAGATGGACAAACCACAATTCATGACGATCATTATATTGAGTTTGGTGGTGGTTTGTCCAAAGATCAAATGTCTGGCAAAATTCATTTTAATGCTCAAAACATTCCTTTTAGCCAAACTTTTACGCGGATTTATGGTGCGGGTACACTGGAGTCAAATCGCAAGATTAAGTTTTTTGCAGAAGGTGGCACCGCTTTTACTGGAGGAATAAATGTGAATGGGAAACTTATCGCTCAAAATATTAAAGTTAAGGACTTCTTGGCTTTCAATAGCTTGACTCTGAATCTTCCCAACAGTCAAAACCCTTTTACAATTAAAGGTCCTTCCTTTACTAATATATTTGAAGTTAACAACAATGGGAATGTCGGAATAGGCATAAATAATCCTCCTGCAAATCCTTCTTATGCTAATCTCAAAACCTTTCACGTAAACGGAAATGTTAAAACGGATACATTATTTTCTAATGTTTTGGGGGCTGGATACAACGCCGACTTTCCTAATATTAGTGGGTTAAAAGGTTTTGGAAATACCATAAAGTTAAATGGTAATTCTACACTTCAAATTTACAACATAGGAGAAGAGAATGGAGGTAAAATAGGCTACCAGTCATTTTCTGACGCACTAGATATAGTGGGTATTGGCCCTTCTAGTCAACAAAGAACTATTGAGATTATTTCTGACGATTTTAAAGGTTATGGTAATTTTAATGTAGAAAAAAGGACATTAGTCGATATGCTTATAGGACCGTCACTATTTAATACACAAAAAATAAATATTGGTTACAATGATGTCCAATTTACTGATATGAGACATGGCACTTTTGCAGTTGGATCTGGATTACAGGATACTTTGGTTAAAATTGTTACTTTCACTTTTCCTCAACCTTTTAGCAATGCTCAAAATTTAAAAATTTTTGCTACAGCAAGGGCGGAAAACTCCGCACAAGATATTTTTAGTGTTACTCTTACAGAAGTTGAAGAATCGAGTGTGAAGTTTATCATCCGAAGAATGGATATTGAAGAGTCAGATCTAGCCCCAGGCCAAGTAGGTTGGGCACAAAACCTACAAATTGATTGGTGGGCGGTGCAGTGATCTAGATTATCATTTAATTAATGGAAAATATAACTTCAATACTCCGATAAGTTTTTAAATATATTAAGATAAAATATATACATAAAAGGTA
>CAZBCV010000152.1:0-7888 GCA_964490495.1 uncultured Aureispira sp.
ATATTCAAAAATAGCTCTCAACTTAAATTAGTTCTTTTTCTAGTCAGAGCACTAGTCCTAAATCTTCAGTAATCATCAGTTATTTTATGTTGCGACTATTAAGCCAGGCAGCAAAATCAGATGCATTTTTTTGGTGTTCTACGTAAGTTTTCGCAAAAGCGTGTTTACCACTATTATCCGCCTTTGCACAAAAATAGTAATACTCATGCACCTGAGCATCAACTACAGCATTTAGACTTAGAATAGAAGGCATACAAATAGGACCCGGCGGTAAGCCAGCATACATATAGGTATTGTATGGTGAGTCGGTCTCTAAATGTTTGTATAAAACTCTTTGAATACTAAAGTCTCCCGTGGCAAAAACAACGGTAGGGTCTGCTTGCAGTTTCATACTATCACGGAGTCGATTAAGATAAACACCAGCAATAGCAGGCCTTTCTGGATCATAATTACTTTCCTTTTCGACAATCGAAGCCACTATGTAAGCTTGTGTTGGAGTTAAATTTTTATTTTTAATTTTGGCCAATCTGCTTTCATTCCAAAAATCATCGTATTCTTTTTTCATCCTCTGAGTGAATTTTTCTGGCGTGTAAGTCCAAAACATTTCGTAAGTATTTGGAATAAACATGGTTAAAAAATCTTCACTAGTAAAGCCATACTTTTGAGCCACTGCAAGGTCCGTAAAATAATTCATGAAAGCCATGGAATCTGATTCTAAATAGAAAGATGCTTTCCCGGCCAAATCAGATATTAATCTTATATTATTGATGACAACTTTTTGGGCATTTTGATCACCAGACCTTAGTTTTGATACTATGGATTTATTACTCATTCCTGGTACAAATATATATTTACCAGCTGGAATATTTCCATTTCCGTATTTCATCAATTGGCACACTCTTTTGAAAGAAGATATGTTTTTTATGACACCTTCATTTTCTAACAATGAAACCACATCTTCAAAAGTGGCATCTGTAGGTACATAGATGACATATTCCTCTTTTTCTTCATTGATATTGGGAGCAAAAATAGGGTAAATATACAAGTAAGACAAAAATGAAATAAAAACCAAAGCTATAATAGAAACTATTGCAAACTTACGCATAAGAAAAATCACTTTTTTATTTAATAATTAATCAATATTGTTCTTCTTTATTCGGGAAATCTCCAGATTTTACATCAACTATATATGACCCAACAGCCTCTTTGATAGTCTCAAACAAATTGAGATACCTTCTCAAAAAGCGGGGATTAAAATCATGTGTAATACCTAACAAATCGTGGACCACCAATACTTGACCATCCACTCCATTACCGGCTCCTATACCGATGACGGGAATATGCAGTAGAGAAGCCACTTTGGCTCCTAATTCTGCAGGGATTTTTTCTAAAACTATAGCAAAACATCCAGCTTCTTGTAACACAAGCGCATCATCAATTAGTTTTTGGGCTTCAGCCTCTTCTTTGGCTCTTACTGCATATGTTCCAAACTTATAAATACTCTGTGGCGTAAGTCCCAAATGCCCCATTACAGGTACACCTGCCGAAAGAATTCGCCGCACAGATTCTTCTATTTCGGCGCCACCTTCTAGCTTAACGGCATGGCCTCCAGATTCTTTCATAATTGAGATAGCTGAATTGAGCGCCTTAGTGCTATTGCCTTGATAGCTTCCAAAAGGCAAATCGACTACAACAAATGAACGACTCACAGCTCTGACAACAGACTGAGCATGGTAAATCATTTGGTCGAGGGTAATAGGCAAGGTCGTTTCATGTCCAGCCATAACGTTGGAGGCTGAGTCACCTACCAATAATATATCAACGCCTGCTTCGTCCAATATTTTTGCCATACTGAAGTCATAAGCAGTAAGCATACTAATTTTTTCTCCTTGCTCTTTCATAGACTGAAGAACGTGAGTGGTTATCTTTTTTTGGGGTTTTATTGCTGCTGACATATCCTTTTAATATTCTGTTTTGTCTAATAAACCCCAAAAGTATGAAATAACTACTACTCCCACATAGATAATACTATAAAAATTTTGTTTAGGCTAAATTATACCCTATATATCGACAAAACATCTTTTAAATACTGACTCACAAATATTCCTAATAAAAAAACAGCTGACTCCAAAAAACAATATCCATACCAAAGTAGTTCATTAAATGAAATTTCAATTAAATACAAAATATGAAAAATTTAAAACCCAAAACTGAAGCTTTTGAAAGATTATTAACCATCATGGATACCTTAAGAGCAGAATGCCCGTGGGATAAAAAACAAACACTTGAAAGTTTGAGAACATTAACTATTGAAGAAACTTATGAGCTTTCAGACGCAATTTTGGAAAATAATTTGCTTGATATAAAAGAAGAATTAGGGGATATACTTTTACACATGGTTTTCTATGCAAAAATTGCAGAAGAAGAAAAGGCTTTTGATATCGGTGACGCACTTAATTCAGTTTGTGATAAACTTATTAAACGTCACCCACATATTTATGGAGATACAAAAGTCGAAAATGAAGAAGATGTGAAACGAAACTGGGAACAGATAAAACTGAGCGAAGGTAAAAAGTCCGTACTTTCTGGAGTTCCTGATAGTTTACCCGCAATGATAAAGGCCTATAGGATGCAAGAAAAAACAGCTCAAGTAGGGTTTGAGTGGCGCAATACCGAAGATGTATGGCAAAAAGTGGAAGAAGAAATCAAGGAATTTAAAGAAACTTTATTGGATAAAGACGACTTGAGAAAAGAAGAAGAATTTGGTGATGTATTATTTACATTAATAAATTATGCTAGATTCATCAATGTCAATCCAGAGACCGCTCTTGAAAAAGTGAATAAAAAATTTAAAAAACGATTTCAATATATAGAAGACAACTCTCCGAAGCCACTCAACAGTATGACACTTGAAGAAATGGATTCTTATTGGAACGAAGCCAAAAAGTTTGATAAAGTTTATTAAACACTTTTAGGGTTGACTCTAGAAAGGTCATGAACTGAAAGTAACTCACTATTGATTACTCAATTTTAGATTAATTCCATCTAACCATTAATAAATAAAAACAGAGAATAAAACTTATTACTTAATAAAACTCACACTTACTTCAGGAATATTTATTTCACCTATTAAATGAATAATTTCAATATTTTCAGTGTTGACACCTCTTATTTTTAGATATGTTTTGACCGCATTTGCACGATTAATAGCTAAAACATCTTCTTTAGAGGTAGAAAAAGTCTTCAATGTCAAGTTTTGATGATTTTTATTTAGTTCTGAAATAACACTTTCTAAAACTAGTATGGCGGCATCAGACAAAGTTGCAAAACCATCTGAAAACATGACAAATGTAAAAGCGCCACTCTCAAACCCTGTTGGTTTTGCCATGACTGGAGCAGGTGCGGCAGGTGCGATAACCTTTTGAGAGTTAGAGCTGTTAGCTATACTTTGGGGTGTGGTTTCTTTCTGAGTTTTATCATTCAAAAGAAACTGTTCATAATCTGGAATTTGAAGCTTAAAACCAGACAAATATTCATCGTTTTCACGAATAATATAATCTATCGATTTAGATTTAGTGTCTATTTGTGCCTCTACAGGTTTAGTATTGTAGAGTATAGTAGCTACTTTTTTATCTTGCGCTATTCCATTATAAGAAATAGAAAGCAACAACACAGAAACTACAAATTGGGGGAAATTTGTGAAGTTCATTATTAATTGATTTTGTTTTATTTATTTACTAATATGAGATTAAGTTTATAAACAAAAAACAAAATAAAACCCAAAAGAGTTTCAAAAACAAGATAGAATTAATCCAACAAGCCCCTACCCTCTTTTTTTATTAAATCTTGACTCATCATAAGTTTCAAAATATTATCTAAAACACCATTGACAAACTCTTTACTTTTGCTTGTGCTATAAGTTTTAGACAACTCGACATATTCATTTATTGTCACTTTTGTAGGAATCGATGGACAATAAATAAATTCGGCAATAGCCATTTTTATAATAATCATATCAATAACCGCTACTCGTTCTGAGTCCCAATTTTTGAGGACAGGCTGAATAATTTCTAGAAACCTATCATTATCCAACAATGTCTTTTCTAAAAGATGATAGCCATATTCTTTAACCGTTTCGTCATCTGGATAATATTCTTTAATAAAATCAGTAGATTCCTGTGGCTTATCTTTTAATATTTTTTTAATGGCTCCTATTATCAAAGACTTATCATCTTCCCAATTGGCAAAATTATCTTCAATAATTTCTAAAAAAAGTTCATTCTTTCTACAATATCTAAACAGTTCTAAAAGCGCTTCTATAATCTGGTCTTCGCTACTAGGATTAGATATAAACTCTATATAAAACTCTTCCTTTGAAAAATCATAATAGATTTTCTTCAAATGATCTTTGTCCACTTTTCGGGCAAATCCTTTGGTCTCGAATCTTTTAGTGAGAACACTGTTTTTCATCAGACTATCCACCATAATATTCTCCCACAACTTAGGTTCGAAAATTTTATCTAAATCCGTAGGAAGATGCTTCACTTTTCTTTTTCTATAATCTTCTACTGCAATTTTTGCAATATTTAGAATACTATAAAGGCTAAAAACTAATAAATCAAAGCTTTCTTCAATTCTGCTATTGTACATTATTATTGCCTCTTTAGAGCTCATAGATTCATCTCTATTTTGGGCATACAACGTTTGTAATACCTTGACTCTCACATTTCTCCTACTTAACATCGACAGTTCAGTTTGGTTATCTCTTATTAAAAAAATGCAAATATATGAAATACTTTTAATTCAATACTCTATTTCTAATTGATTTGATTATTTTTTATCTAATTAATGTCACATTACCCGTTTTCCTGTACTCTTCTGCATTAACGCACAAGGCTCTAATATAATAGGCATAAGAATCTGGAGGAAGAGGGACACCATTAAAAGTACCGTCCCAACCTTCATTTATATCAGAAGTTTTAAAAATTTCTTGTCCCCATCTATTGTAAATTATGAAGTCCATTTCTTCAATAAAATTACTTCTAACCAAAAATACATCATTTATTCTATCACCATTGGGCGTAAATGCATTAGGCAAATAAACATCGGTTTCATCGCATTGAGCATTTCTTACCGTCACTGTCACTTCATCTGTGGAAGTACACCCATTGCTATCTGTAACGGTAACTGTATATTGTGTTGTTTCTCTTGGATCTACTTTTATAGTATCCCCCATTTGTCCATTGCTCCATAAATATGTAGCTCCCATGATAGGATCTACTACAAAAATTTCTATTTCTTTTCCTTCATAAATAGTAAACTCAGGCTCTGCATCCACCTCAATTACTGGTAATTCTAAGGCGCCAATGTCAAATGTTTGAGATTGGAAACACCCAGTTTCTATATCTGTCACTACCACTGTCAATACTTTATCGTCAGATATGAGTATAGATGGATTTTGGGAGGTGACGCCGGTCAAAATAATATCCTCAGGAGACCACAAAAATCTATATTTTTCAGGATCGTCAATTTCCAATTCAATTTGAGCTTCTTGCTCAAAACAAATAGCTGAAGGTACTTTACCATCGAAGTCAAAAGGTTGATATAAATCGGGATTGAAGGATAATGAATCTTTACAGCCCGTAGCTTTATGGACTAAGATTAATTGGATTTCTCCTTCTTCATTGATAGACAAAGTTGGATTTGTAGAGTTCCCACCAGAAATAATAATTTCTGAAGGTTGCCAATTGATATCATAATCTTGAGAATTCAATATATTGAGCTCGGCAGTTATGGGATTATTGACACAAAGAGTATCGTTGATATTAACATCATAATCAAATTTGAAAACATTAATCTTTATTTCTGTTGAATCTACGCAACCATTCATATCTGTTCCAATTACAAAAAATATTGTATCATTTTCAGCTACCAAATTGAATGAATTTCCATTAAAAACTACGTTATTCGTTATATTGGTCCATATATAATCTACATCATTGAGATTGGAAGTAATCGACACACCTACAGTATCTCCAAAACAAGCGACAATATCCGCCATTTCGTTCAAAACAATCTGTGGATTAATAATAATATTTTTTTCCACTGGTTGAAATGGACATATGCTTGTATTGTTTGTAAGACTGATTGTAAACTCACCCGGATTGCTATATTGATAACAAGGTTTGGCGTCCAATGATCTATCATCATCAGAATCAGGGTCACCAAAATTCCAAATAGTGAATCCTTGAAAATTACCATCAATCTCAAAACATACCTCGTACAAACCACAATCTTTTACCTCAAAAGTAAAATCAATAACTGGATTTGTATCAATTATTACAGAAATTGAGTCTTGGAAGGTACACCCAAATTGATTGATCACCGAATAATACAAAATTACTTCACCTGGGGACAAAGTATCCGTGCCAATCCGTGGATTAGCTGTATTTCCACCTGACAAAATTAAAGGATTACTTTCCCAAGTAAAGCTATTATTATGATAATCAATAGTGTTAAAAGTTATGACCTCACGAGTATCTCCAGGACAAAGTCTCAATGGAGACAATGCATCAATATTGGGTTTCTCATTTCTAACTGTAATGGCGGCGGGCTCCGTAGAACAAGCTTCACCAAAAAATTTCACATAGAAGGTAGTTTCATTTCCACTAAATGACAAGTCCACATTTTGACCCATCGCTATCACATTGCTCACACTTGGGTCATTGCCCCACAAATAATCCCCATTTCCAATTCCCCCAGTTGCAGTAAGATTTATTTGTCCATCACAGGTGGTAGTATCGGCAATAATATCCAGCACAATACCTCCTTCAAGCGCCAAAACCTCTACTGAACCATTTACTTCACACAAACCATCATCAACAATTACAGAATATATTCTATTTGAATCCGTAGATACTATTGGATTGTGGGGTTGTGTTAGATCTAATCCGACAGTAGGTGTCCATGTATAATTCCAATTGGGATTTCCACCAATAACTAAAGTTTTTTCTTCTCCAGGACATAAAACCACAGGTCCAGGCACAAATGATAAGGTGGCAAATGGTCCAGGCAGAACTTCATCGTTCAATCTATCTACACATCCATTTGCAAACGTAGTCATTAGATTGACAAAAATTACACTATCTTTAGGAACAGTAATTGTTATTGGATTGGTATTGAATGGATTTATATTACCCGTAGTTCCTAAAGACCAACTGAAGCCATTGGCATTGATACCATTAGACAAAGTGTCAATATAATTAAAAGTGAGCGTAACTGTACTGTCATCAGGACACTCAATAGGCGTAAAACCATAATCAGAACGGGGAATAAAATTGGACAAATCAAATGTCTTAGTCAAAAATATTTCACAGGAAGTTTCAAAAAGTGTTTGAAGAGTGACTTCAAAATTTTGGGTGAACTGAGGAAGACGTACCACCGCTGGACTTCCAATGTACTCTGTACCATTGACAATAAATTTTGTACTATTGATAACGGCAAAAGGATTGAGTGGCACTGATTTATCAATTAATCTTACCTCCGCAATACCATCTTCCGGACATCCTACCAACTCAATATCAAAGTCTGAACGAGGCAAAAGGTCGGTCACATCAATAATTTTTTCAATAGTACTTTGGCATCTATTATCTGCCTCAACGGTCAAAATTACCTTTATAGGGCCAAGATACGACAAAGGCACTGTAGGCCCATTGCCAGAAAAAGTTGAAATTACACCATTTTGTTCTACTGTCCACGTTCTTGTGGTAATAGAGAAGCCAGGTTCATCATAAGAAGATAAGTCCCTTAAAACAATAGACAAACTATCAACTGAAGGATTACAATCTATTAATTGGAAACTGAATTCAGGTTCTATTTTGTTTTCAAA
>CAZBCV010000153.1:0-7888 GCA_964490495.1 uncultured Aureispira sp.
CTAAAAAAAGGTTTTCACACCACATCAGAATATTACAGGATAAACTAAAAGGCTCATAAATATTTCATTTTCTGCAGCGTATGCATTAAATCAAAATTTATTTAAGAAATAAAAGCAAAAATAGATACTCAATATCATTTTAATTTCTTTATTTTGCATTCAATATAAAAAATTTAAAATTTAACCCTACAATTTTTTGTCCATGATGAAAATATTATGTCCAACAGATTTTTCTGAAAATTCCGAGTTTTCCGTAGAATATGCCATCAATTTGTCCAATGACCTTGGGGCAGAGCTCTATTTTATGACATCCTTTAAAGTACCTCAAATGTCTGGTAGAGTAGGTTCGTTCAGTGACAAAATAGCTGAGGCCATGGAGGACGATTTACATTATTTTGTAAATAAATTTCTCCCTCAAATAAAAACAGGAATAAAACCTAAATACTCCGTTGAAGAAGGGAACACTACTGTTTCTATCTTGAGATATGCCAGAAAAAATGATATTGACCTCATCATTATGGGCACAAAAGGTAGTTCGAGCGTAGAAAGTATGGTCATGGGCAGTATCACAAAAAAATTGTTTGAAACCGCAGATATTCCCGTATTGGCTATTCCTTTTTCATTGCGTTATCATGTCACCAAGAACACGCTTTTACTTTGTTTGGATGACAAAGGTATCAGTTTTGACAAATCCATCAGACTGCTCAAATCTTTAAAAAAGCTTCCTAATGTAATTTTTGATGTTTTCCATGTCAAAACGCCTGATGAAAAAGTAAATCTGAATGAATCCACAGGTAAGCTGGCGGGTATGATCAATGAGGTCATTGAAGTGGAACATGAAGATGTCGTAAGCGCCATAAAAACATATGCAGACAATAATGACCATGTGGGTATTATTGCTATGGTGGGCAGACAACACTCCTATTGGGAAAGATTGTTTATGGAAACTAATTCAACAGCCGAATTATTTGCTACAAATAAACCCATATTGTTGCTTCCAGAGCCCCAATAATCACCAATGGCTATTATGGTAAACAATTATTTCTAAGTGATGATTATATCTTCGATATTTGAGTGGGATTACAAAATATTTGAATTTATCAACACTTCTTGGTCTTCTACTATTTTGGATGTAGTGATGCCATGGTTGCGTGAACCCCTTTTTTGGTTGCCACTTTATGTTTTTATAGTATCTTTTGTCATCTTTAATTTTGGTAAAAAATCCTATTGGTTTGTGATATTTACCCTTTTGACCATAAGTACTGCAGACTTAACGAGCTCTAAATTAATAAAAAAAAATGTTGAAAGAGCGAGACCTTGCCATTATGAAGCTGATAATGATTTATTCAAGGTGGTCACTAGAGTGAGATGTGGTTCTGGCTACAGTTTCACTTCTTCCCATGCCACTAACCATTTTGCAATAGCTACATTTTTTATAGGAGTTTTAGGCATTTTACTTCCTTTTCTTAAACCCTGGCTTTGGGTATGGGCCACTTGCATTTCACTTGCTCAAGTCTATGTGGGTGTACACTTTCCGCTGGATGTTTTCTTTGGCGGTTTGTTGGGTGCAGGCATCGGGTGGACGTATGCACTTTTGTTTAAAAAGTTTTATGGTTCTACATTAGATAACAAAATTGAACTTACTCCTTAAACAAAAATTGTATAAAGGCTGTTAACCTAATAATTTAGCCCTCATGACGCATCAACAAGTAATGGAAATATTAAAAGAGGTCACAGATCCTGAAATTCCTGTGATTACCATTCATGATTTGGGTATTCTGAGAGATGTAGAAATAAATGAAGAGCATAAAATTAAAGTCTATATAACGCCCACCTACAATGGTTGTCCTGCTATGGACATGATAACCGTCAATATCAAATCTGCCCTTCAAGAGCATGGTTGCTCTGAGGTAGAAGTGATTTCCGTGTTGCAACCCGCATGGACCACAGATTGGATATCGGAAATAGGAAGAGAAAAACTCATGAAATATGGGATTTCTCCACCTTCTCAAACTACCAACGACAAATCTTTTATAAAAGGTGAAAAACCAAAAGTTATATGCCCACAATGTAAATCATATAACACTGAATTGATAAGCTTATTTGGCTCTACAGCGTGTAAATCTATGTATAAATGCTTAGATTGCTTAGAACCTTTCGATTATTTTAAATGTCATTAAACAAAAAAAAACAATGTCTTATATCAATTATTACAAAAAAAATGCTGTGGCCATACTAGTGATGGATAGACCTGAAAAATTCAATAGCTTTGTTAGAGAAATGGCATTGGATTTCCAAAAGGCACTGGACGACGCCGAGGCAGATGACCATGTAAGATGTATCTTAATCACGGGCCATGGTAAAGCATTCTGTGCAGGACAAGATTTGCAAGAAGCCACTGAGGACAACGGAATTTCCCTCAATAAAATTGTTAGCGAACATTACAACCCCATCATATTAAAATTGCGCAATATTCCCAAACCCATCGTAGCTGCTGTCAATGGTGTAGCCGCCGGTGCAGGCGCCAATATAGCTTTGGCATGTGACATTGTAGTGGCCAAACAATCCGCTAGTTTTATACAGGCTTTTAGCAAAATTGGACTGATACCCGATAGTGGCGGAACTTGGATTTTGCCCAGATTAATTGGTTTTCAAAGGGCCACCGCTCTCATGATGACTGGCGAAAAAGTAAGTGCCCAACAAGCTGAAAATATGGGAATGATTTATAAGGCCATCCCCGATGAGGTTTTTGACCACGAAGTACATCAATTAGCCCTCCAACTTTCAGAGATGCCCACCTATGGACTGGGATTGACAAAACAAGCTCTGAATCAATCCTTCTCTAACAACATGGCAGAACAATTGGCCTTAGAAGACAAATTTCAAACATTAGCGGGTAGTAGCAATGATTACAAAGAAGGCACACAGGCATTTCTAGAAAAGAGAAAACCTCATTTTACGGGGAAGTGAGGTTGAAAAAAAATTGTAAAGTTAATAGATGCCATCCTAATCATTTTTTAAATGATATATATGATGGTGTGTTGACAAATTAAAATAAAAATTTCCCCTAGATAATATTCAATAGAAATTTAAATAATTTTTCTGCTACCTCTATATCAGGCATGAATACACCCTCGACACCCCAATAAAAGGACAAAAGAGGACTCCAAAACTCATAGCCACTGACATCAGATGAATTAAGTAAATAAATTACGGCAATAATCGACACTCCCAACAGGGGTTTAAAAATTGTTTTATGCTCTCGTAACACTGAATTCATAATCTACGAATTTATTAATTACAATTATAAACTCCTTAATGAGTGAAAGGGTTGTAAAATAAACTTTTTTTTTAATAAAAAATTTACACTCCCAAATAATTTTTGAGAAGTTTGCTCCTATTCACACTTCTCAATTTATTGATGGCCTTGTCTTTGATTTGTCTGACTCTTTCCCTTGTCAACCCAAATCTATCTCCAATATCTTCTAGAGACATAGGATGGTCAATACCAATTCCAAAATACAATTTCACCACATCCGCTTGCCTTTCAGAAAGTGTGCTCAATGAGCGTTCGATTTCTTTTCTTAGCGAATCTCTATATTCTAGCCCTGCATCGGTATCAGGGGTCGTATTGTTTTCCAACACGTCCAATAGAGAATTGTCTTCACCATCTATGAAAGGTGCATCTACTGACACATGCCTTGAAGCCACGCCCAAAGTTGTTTCTACCTCATCCGTAGTGATTTCCAATAGACCCGCCAATTCGTCTGCTGAAGGCTCACGCTCATACTCTTGCTCCAACTCCGAAAAAGCTTTGTTAATTTTATTGAGCGACCCTACCTTATTGAGGGGCAATCTTACAATTCTTGATTGCTCTGCCAAAGCTTGCAATATAGACTGCCTGATCCACCAGACAGCATAAGAAATAAACTTAAATCCTCTGGTTTCATCAAACCTTTGTGCGGCTTTGATAAGTCCTAAATTACCTTCATTTATCAAATCACTCAATGAGAGACCCTGATTTTGGTACTGTTTAGCCACGGAGACCACAAATCTAAGATTGGCTTTGGTCAATTTTTCAAGTGCCTCCTGATCTCCATCCTTAATCTTTTGGGCTAAATCTACTTCTTCCTCTGGTGTGAGCAAGTCCACTTTGCCAATCTCTTGCAAATATTTTTCAAGGGATTGACTCTCGCGATTGGTGATTGATTTGGTAATCTTTAATTGTCTCATTTATGAAATTTTACTTATTCAAGTATTAAATATAATGTTTGAAGAATATGTTCAACAAAAATAAAATTTTATTTCGTTACATTTTTTACAAAAAGGCCGCAAAGATACACAAAGTTTCAGATATAAATAGAAATATTTTTAAAGTATTGTCAACAATATGCTAAATGCAAGTGTTCTATTTTTATATCTTTAGATATTGAACAAAGTATCCAATTGATTTTGTAATTTATTATAAGTCTTTTTAGTTATAAAAAGTTCAATCAAAAAAAAAATATTTAAAAATAACAACATAAAGTTTAGAATAAATAAGAAAATATGCCGGTAAAAAGAGTTCAAATAAACCTTGAGTTTATATTTAAGGCCTCACCTACGATATTATACAATTTTGTCACAACTCCAGAATGCCTCATCCGTTGGTATTGCGATGAAGTTAACATTCAGGGGGATAATTATGAATTTTCGTGGAGCAATAGTAGTGAATCCGCATTTTTGGAAGATGACATTGAAGATGAAAGAGTAAAATTTAAGTGGGACGAAGCCGATGACCCTGAGGAATATCTCGAATTTCGATTTTATAAAGCTGAAATCACAAACGAAACAATTTTGGAAATCATTGATTTTTGTGATGAAGATGAAGTCAAAGAAGTGACAGATATGTGGACAACACTTACCACAATGCTGAAAAAAGAGTGTGGTGGATAGTATTTAGAAATATAAATTTTATTGAAAAAGTGAATTTTTTAGCAAAAACATTAGAGGGGCTCGAAGATATATTGATACAAGAACTAGTAGATTTGGGCGCAAAAGACTTGTTAAAATTGAAGCGCGCAGTACTATATTCAGGTGATATAGAAATTATGTATAGATCTAACCTTCAATTAAGAACTGCGGTCCGCGTGCTTTGGGTTATCAAAGAATTTGACATTAAAAACGAAAACGATCTTTACGATGAAATAAAATCTTACCCATGGGAAAATTATATTTCTACCGATGATACATTGGCTGTTGATTCTGTAGTAAATTCAGATAAGTTCAGACACGCCAATTTTATTTCTTTAAAAACCAAAGATGCCATAGTGGATAGGTTTAGAGAAAAAACAGGAGAAAGACCAAGTGTAGATGTGAAAAACCCTACTTTGAGGATAAATATCCATATTCGAGAAAATACGGTTACTTTGAGTTTAGACAGCAGTGGCTATTCACTTCACATGCGGGGATATAGAGTTGCTCAAACTGAAGCGCCTCTCAATGAAGTATTGGCAGCAGGAATGATAGCCTTATCTGGATGGGACAAAAAAACTACTTTTATTGACCCCATGTGTGGCTCAGGCACCCTACTTTGTGAAGCCGCACTGATGGCGTTGAATCGCCCACCACACAAAAGAGACAGATCTTTTGGTTTTAAAAAATGGAAAAATTTTGACTCAAAACTTTGGGACAAAATCTGTGACGAAGCCTACTCAAAGGAAACACCCATCGATAATGGAAAAATAAAAGGATTTGATATTAGCCCTAGAGCTGTCGAAATTTCAAAATCTAATATAATTCAAGCAGGATTAGACCACATTATTTCTATAGAAAATGAAGATTTTTTCTTTCAAGAAAATCTTTCAGATGTTTTTATTGTCACAAATCCTCCCTATGACGAAAGAATAAAAGAAGACGATGTCGTGGCATTCTATAAAAACATAGGAGATAAACTGAAAATGTCCGCGGCAGGAAGTACCGCCTGGATTTTATCAGGACATTTAGAAGCCATCAAAAATCTAGGTCTTCGGCCTTCTCGCAAAATAGGATTATTAAATGGTACTATTCCTTCCATATTTCATAGATTTGATATGTATTCAGGTAGTAAAAAACAAAAATACAACAAACAATGAATAGCATCACAGTTATGTTTTTTCTTCTTTTATCGGCCAACACTTATGCCCAATGGCTAGCCATTCCACAATGCCAAAGTGAATTGAATGCAAATATTTATAAAGCTTTAAAGTTGGATGATTCTGTTTCCTTCCCAAAGTTAAATTTAAACAGCGCATCCACATTTCATTTACCGTTTTTTTGTAAAATCGAAGACAAAATAGAGAAAAATAGTAAAATTCCATTCAAAATGAGGTTAGGAAGTTTAAATTATGTAGATTTTTTGGAAAATAAAAATAAAAATAGCTACTTTTACACCCTAAATTAAAATGATTAAGTCACCTTGTAATATTATTAAGAAATGTTAAAAAAAATATTTGTACTTTTAATGGTTGTCGCTACACTTCACAGTTGTAAAAAAGACCCTGAAAATATTACTGGCTGCACAGATTCTACCGCTGACAATTACAATGCTCAAGCCACAGAAAGTAACAACTCTTGCACTTATGTCAATAGGTTTGTAGGGCAATACGCGGGAAAATTCGAATGTGCTCAATTGCTCAATGCTATATTGGCAGAACAAGACGTAGTCATATCTCCATTAACAGGAGATCCTTCAAGTATCAAATTTGATGTACAAACTGATTATGGACTATTGAGCTTCTCAGGCAAGATTGTTTCTCCAGATACCATAGAAGTAGATGATACGGTGAAAGACATTCCACTTAATTTGGGAGATTTGGTCAATGGCTTGCCCGAAACGAATATTAAAGCTGAATTCAAGATTGTTTCAACTATGGTAATGAGCCAAGATAGAAAAACACTAAGTGGCGATGTTTTTGGCAATCTATCTACGAAGGATACTTTTGAACTTTTTGGCGTAGTTAACAATGGTGCCTCATTTAATGACAATTGTACTTTTGTAGGCACGAAGAAATAAACCTTTGGCTTATTTTGTGTTCACTAACCGAGCATCCTCCAAAATATAAACAAGAAAATCATAGTCTTCTGAATTGAGTTTCAGCCTCCCTTCAAATGTGACTTTGTCGTCAGTTTTTAACTTGGGCAATGCCTTATTTGGAAGGATGTCTATGATAGATTCGACACCTGCCTGACCACAAAAAAAACATTGTGCGTAAGGAAATGCCGAGAGTATAACTATACTTTCATCTCCTGTTTCATCTACGGGTATGTAGTATCCACTTATTCTTACACGTTCGCCTGCAATGGCAGTGAGTGTATCACTAAACATTGGGACCTCTACATCCATAGTCAGTTCCTCATTATATTCTTTTTTAAATTGTGTGGCTAACAACTGAGGCCATTCCAGAATATACACATCATCCTTTCTTTTAAAAAAAGACCGTAAATCTTTCAAAGTATTGAGTGAATCTTGATTAAAATCGCTATTGGAACTCACCTCAACATCCACTAACTCTTGAGACTTGTTTTCTAATTTGCAACCAAAAAAAACAAGGCTAAACACAACCCATACTGGTAGGCTATTCTTAAGTAAATTGTTGAAAAAACTCGTTTGGGAATAATTCAAAACTATATATTTTTACTGAAAATTTATAAAATACTAATAAAATACACCATAATTACGCTATCAAAATACTACGCTTCATTCAAAGGGCATTGGTTAATGTATGATCCCATTATGGGCTTAAACAAATTTTCTTTATGATGGATAAAATGTTGCACACTGAATTATAATTTCTTTGGGGCTACGATATAGTTGGGACGAGCCGATACTACTCACTGAATTTTATCATGAATATGCAAAGTCTCAATC
>CAZBCV010000154.1:0-7707 GCA_964490495.1 uncultured Aureispira sp.
TTATACCAAGAAGGTTGGCAGTATAAATAACCAGTAAAGGCCATAAATAGGAAAACAACTGAATATAAGTTTTTCATAAATAAATTAATTACATATATAAATAATAGATATAAATAAATGTTGAGAAAAGTTGGCGTTTTTTTATTCTAAAAGTGATTTTCCCTTCCTAATGATAAATTACTTTCAAATAATAATAAAATAAATCTAAATAGGCTTTTTATAATTGCATCATAAAAAATTCATTTACACTTTAAAATTTCGTTGAAGTATGTTGAAAATTTATGAGCTGAATGTTGATGCTAAAAAGGTCAACTTTATGAAAAGTCAAATTATTCCATTTATAGTAATAGGGATAAATATGATGTCAAAGACATAAAAAAAAGAAAAAAAACATAAACGGATAATTTTAAAAACAACAAAGCATAATGGCACAATACATTCAATGTCAAATGATTAATTGATATTGAATGTAAGGTTTGAATTTTGTTAGATTGCATTAGTATAATTTTTTTTTAAAAAAATTAATTTATATATTGGGCTTTCAAAAAAAAATATTTACCTTTGTATAAATTTTAAATTTTTTATTATGAAAAGTAGATTTTTATTGATTACATGCATTTATTTTTTTGGATTTAATTTACTATTTGGAAGCAATCCGCCGAGTAACACCGATAAAATTAATTCAATAAAGAATGAAATATCTAATGAATTGAATGAATTAGATGAGCTGGATTCGTTTATTGGCACTGACTACGACTTTGATAAATTACAGGCTGAACAACCAGAGATGGTAGAAAAGGCAGGGTTAAAAAGTGGTTCTAGCTTCGAAAACTTAGTAAAAGCTGATGGCCCACCTTTAGGAATTCCTGGTTTTTTATGGGGTTTTTGTTTAGGACTCATTGGGATTTTGATTGTATATCTTGTTATGTCGGATGCACCGGATAGAAAAAAACATGTGACTAGTGCTCTTTATGGTTGTTTAGCTTGGACCATTCTATATTTAATTCTTATATCAACGGGAGTAATTAACTTAGGTGTAGTAGAACCAAAAAATATCGAAGAAGCAATTAATATTATTAACATTGCATAAAATCATATTACTTAGA
This sequence comes from uncultured Aureispira sp., assembly GCA_964490495.1. Lineage (GTDB taxonomy): Bacteria > Bacteroidota > Bacteroidia > Chitinophagales > Saprospiraceae > OLB9. Next base: position 1,107 of record CAZBCV010000154.1, read on the forward strand.
TTATTTTTAGTCGGGGTAGTTTTTATTGGAGGTTTGGGTGTAAGTTACACTCAAACCTTTAATTTATTTGAGGCAGATTTTGTAATGAAAGAAAAGTATAAATCTTCAGATGTTACATCTCTAATTAAAGGAAATCTTTTTATTGATAACACATTAAATTTTTCAGAATTTTATTTAATCTTTCCTTATATAGAAAAATGGGTTCTTAAGGATTCTGTACTTTCATTAATAGAAAATGATACTATTACAAAAACTGTAAATATTGGTGAATTTTCTGAAGTCTCTTTTCTTAGAGAAGTAAGCTCAAAAATCAAGATTGATTATGGGCTTTCGGAAATTGGTTTTACTGAAAAAAAAGTAACTTTTGATGATGAGATTGGGGTAATTATAGATTGGGAAGCACCCAAAATAATGAATGAGTTATTTGGTGGTGCTACAACTCATGTTAAAAACAACATGCTAACAAGTGTTAATTTATTTAATACAAACAATGAAATAATTTTGAGTACTTTCTTTGAAGATTATATTTTTGTAAAAAATTTACCTGTTCCACAAAAAATTAAATCAAAAATAGTTGGTGACAGTGATATAGTTTACAAATCGCTAGAATTTAAAAATATTAAGATTAACCATAAATGAAAGTTGTTTTAAGTTTAATGATAATGGTTGTATCAATCCAAGTTTTCTCTCAGTCAATAGAAGACTTAAATTTTTTCAAAAACCATTGGGTTGATGATAATTTAAAAACAAAAAAAGAATTTACATCAGATCTTAAAATAAACTATTCTGGTTATTTACCTTTTCTTTTTTCATTCTATAAAAACTATTTGTCGTCACAAGATTTCAATAGTTGTGTATATCATCCTTCTTGTTCAGCTTATGCGGTAGATGCTATAGCAAAAAAAGGGCTTATTCATGGAGGTTTGATGACCTTTGATAGACTGACAAGATGTAATCCTTCAGCAGCCAAGTCCTTTGATATAGACTTTAAAATGAAACGCTTAAAGGATGAAGTAAAATGAGATTAAACTTAGTTTTATTTTTTTTTAATTTTATGATTATTGGAGCAATAGCTCAAGACGAATTTATTCAAGATGAAAAAAAAATTCTTGATTTCGCTCGACATTTATATATCAACAATCTATACGAATTGTCAGCACAAGAATACGAAAGACTTATTTTTTTAAATCCCAATAACAGCAAATATCATAGGGAACTATTATTGTCATATAGGAAAGGACAAAATACAGAAATGCTTATAAAAAGGTCTCAATATCTATATCAAAAAAATCCTACCATTAGATTAGAATATGTTTTAGGTTTAATATCCATAGATAATTTTACAAATGCCAATTCATTGCTTGAGGGCTACAATTACCGACAGAATGACAGCTTAAATATTGTTGCTATGGATATAGAAAACAGTATTTCACTCTTGCAAAATAGGAGGTTGAAATACGATAATACTTCAAATCCTATACTTCAAAATCTATCTATTATGTATTCTCAGGCAAAAACTAAATCCCCTTTAACAGCGGGGATACTATCATGTATATTGCCAGGAAGTGGGAGGATTTATACAAAAGATTACACTAACGCATTGATGTCATTGCTTTTTATAGGAGGTTCTGCATGGCAATCCTATAGGCGATTTGAAAAAAATGGTATATCTTCTGTTTCAGGTTGGATATATGGAGGAATATCACTTGGGTTTTATTTGGGAAATATCTATGGCTCTGTAAAAAGTGCAAAGAGATACAATAAAAAATTAATAAATAATGTCGATGCCTCTACAAAAAATTATATTACTAATATTACTTTTTAGTGTCACTTTATTCAAGGGGTTCAGCCAAAACAAGTTAGAGGTTTTGGCGGATTCTTTAGCAAAGGCAGGTCAAAATAAAGCTGCGTTAAAAGAGTATTTAAGATGTATTTATTTTGATGATGGGTCTTTAAGTCAAGATATTTATGTAAAAACGGCCCATTTGTTCTTTATAATGGAAGATGTATCCAAATGTCTAGAATATTTAGATATACACTTTTATAAAAACTTTGATAATACTATAGAAAAAAACAATGTCTTACTCCAAAAGGCTCAAATATTTATAAAAGAGAATAAAATTAACGAAGCATTATCCCATATATATCAAATACAACCCACCAACCCAATTGAATCAGATAATAAGTTTTTTTATTTACTAGTGGCTAATTTATTGTTGAAAAACGAAGCTGAAAGTATTAAAGCGTTAGAAAAGCTTTCGTATATAGAGGATAGTGATGTTGCTTTTTTGAAAAAGGATATTCAAAGCATTGTTAAACTATCTAAAAAGAAAAGCAATAAAGCTATTTTTCAAAGTTCTTTAATACCTGGTCTTGGACAAGCTTTACATGGCGATGTAAAAGATGGTTTAAAATCTTTTGTTTTAGTCACCACATTAGGGGTGCTTTTTGTGAATGTTTCTTTGGTATATACATTTAGCGATGCTTTACTTAGTGTAGGCCCATGGCTAACAAGATATTATTTTGGGGGCATCGTAAATGCTTCCCGACAGGCTAAACAAAAAAACAAATTAGATTATAATGATCGATTATTTGAGCTGGTAACCAAAATTTATTCTTTAAAGACTGAGTACAATCGTTGAATTATAAATTTAAACTTACCAGACATTATTAGGTTTGTTTAAACAAAAGATGAGTTTTTTTTATTTATGTCTCAATATTTCCCTTTACCATAATTCCAAAAATGAATCCAAAGATAGACGATAAAGTATTATTAAGAGCTTATGAACTCATGTGTACGGCCAAAGCTATCACTGAGATATATGATAAAAATTTTAAAGTAGTTTCCAAATATGTTCATGCTACATCGCGGGGTCATGAAGCTATTCAAATTGCTTTGGGGATGTTGCTCACCCCTGATGATTTTGTATCACCCTACTATAGAGACGATGCTATGTTGTTGTCCATTGGCATGCAGCCTTATGATTTAATGTTGCAAGTTTTGGCTAAACGAGATGACCCGTTTTCTGGTGGTCGAACCTACTATTGTCATCCAAGCCTAAAAGATGATGACAAACCCAAAATACCCCATCAATCTTCAGCTACTGGTATGCAAGCCATCCCTTCTACTGGAGTGGCTATGGGTATTCAATATAAAGAAAAAATAGGTATCCATACCACTGATAGCGCTTTAGCAGTTTGTTCACTTGGCGATGCCTCTGTTACTGAAGGAGAAGTAGCTGAGGCCTTCCAAATGGCGGCTTTAAAACAATTGCCCATTTTGTATCTTGTACAAGATAATGGTTGGGATATTTCTGCCACCGCCGATGAAGTTCGGGCCATGAATGCTGCGGAATATGCTTTGGGTTTTCCTGGTTTAGAAGCTTTATCCATTGATGGAAGTGACTTTGTAACTTGCTATACAACGCTCAGAGAAATAATAGGTAAAATAAGACAAGAAAGAAGACCATTTTTATTACATGCGAATGTACCACTTCTCAATCATCATACTTCTGGCGTGCGCATGGAATGGTATAGACATGATATCAAAAGCCATAAAGAAGAAGATCCTCATTTTAAATTGAAAAAGTATCTTTTAGACACGGGACATTCGGAAATTCAGCTTTCAGATATAGAGGCATCGGCTCAAAAGTTGGTTTCGGACGATCTTAATAAAGCATTAATTGCGCCTAATCCTCAGCCTGAAGACCTTTTTACTCATGATTTTGCACCGACGCCTATCCTTGAAGAAAAAGGGGAAAGAGTGCCCAAAGATGGTGAAGAAAAAGTCATGGTAGATGCCGCCCTCATAGGTGTCAAAGAAATAATGGAAGATCATCAGGAATGTTTGTTTTATGGTCAAGATGTAGGAAGGCGTTTAGGAGGTGTGTTTCGTGAAGCCGCCACTTTAGCAGAAAAATTTGGTGATGAACGGGTTTTTAATACAGCTATTCAAGAAGCCTTTATTGTAGGAAGTACAGTTGGGATGTCTGCTGTGGGTCTTAAACCCATTGTGGAAGTACAGTTTGCGGATTATATTTGGCCCGGCCTCAATCAGTTGTTTTCTGAGGTCAGTAGAAGCTGTTACCTATCGAATGGAAAATGGCCAGTGAGTATGATATTACGTGTGCCCATTGGGGCCTACGGTAGTGGTGGTCCCTATCACAGCTCAAGTGTAGAGTCGGTTTTGACCAACATACGGGGTATAAAAATAGTATATCCAAGCAACGGAGCCGACCTCAAAGGACTGCTCAAGGCAGCTTATTATGATCCTAATCCCGTAGTGATACTTGAACACAAAGGCTTGTATTGGAGTAAAGTCCCCGGCACTGAATATGCCAAATGTGTAGTGCCAGCCAAAGATTATATTCTTCCATTGGGCAAAGGTTTGATGGTAAAAGAAGCAGTGGCGGACAATACAAAAAACAAAGTATTAATCGTCACTTATGGCATGGGGGTTCATTGGGCACTGAATGTGGAAAGCCATTTGCAAGACTATCTGGGTATTTTGGATTTGCGCACTTTATATCCTCTCGACGAAGCTTTGATTATGGCAAAATCTAAAGAATATCATCGTATATTGGTGGTCACAGAAGAGCCTGTAAATAATACTTTTGCGCAAAGCATAGCGGCAAGAATTCAAGAAGCATGTTTTAAATTTTTGGATGCACCTGTGATGACTATAGGTGCTGAAAATATGCCGGCCATTCCTCTCAATGAGGTTTTGGAAAAAACCATGTTACCCAATGCGTCGAAAGTGAGTAGAAAAGTAGAGAGTTTGCTAAAATGGTAAGAAATATAAGTAAAAATGCAAGATATTTTAAAGGATTTAAATAGTTATTGTGAACATAATTCGACACATCATGCATCGTCATTACTAGACGAAATAGAAAGAGCAACACATTTGAAGACATTAGCTCCCCGGATGCTTTCTGGTGCGCTTCAAGGCAGTTTTTTATCTATGTTGAGCCGCATCATAGGGCCGCACCGAATTTTGGAAATAGGTACATTTACAGGTTATTCGGCTATCTGTTTAGCACAGGGCTTAGTTGACGAGGGCGTGTTAGTCACCATAGAATATGATGAAGAAAATGCACATATCGCTCAGGAATTTTTGAGCCGACCACCTTATGACAAAAAGATTGATTTAAGGGTAGGTGATGCCAAAAAAATTATTCCAACATTAGAGGGCGTTTTCGATTTGGTTTTTATTGATGCAGATAAGGAGGCTTATATTCAATATTTGGAACTTATCATGCCCATCACTCGATCAGGGACACTTGTTGTTGTGGACAACGTATTGTGGGGTGGAAAGGTACTCATGGATGTAAAGGATAAAAAAACAGCCGCTTTGGATAATTTTAATAAGTATGTCAAAGATAGTGAAAATTGGGAGTCGGTGATCCTTCCCGTAAGAGATGGCATCAGTTTGCTGCGAAAAGTGGGGTATTAATTCCTTTAGTGCTGGGTAATAAAATTTTTAGGTAAATATTTAAATAAATTTTTTTATGATGATTCGAGGATATGCTTATTTAGTCTTTTACATAGGGTTTTTGATATTGTTTTTTCAAATTTCGAGTTGCAAAAACAAAGCTGAACATATTGTAAGAAGTGAAAAAGGAATAGAAGTTTATGAAAATGAGCTATCCAATTATATAGATGTCACCCATGAAATAGAAACATTGGCCGACGGCTTCGTATGGTCAGAAGGACCTGTTTGGGTGAAACACAAAAATATATTATTGTTTACAGATGTTCCACAAAACATTATTTATGAATGGTCCGAAAAGGGTGGTTTGAAAGAATGGTTGCGTCCATCAGGATATACAGGAATCAATAGTGATGGAGGTCAAGAAGGGGCCAATGGTTTAGCCATAGCTCCTGATGGGGGTCTTATCTTATGTCAACATGGCGACCGAAGGGTTGTAAAATTTGCTGGAGAATGGGAGAAACCTCAAGCAGAGTTTCAAGAACTAGCAGGAACATTTGAAGGCCAACGGTTCAATAGTCCCAATGACTTATTCATAGATGATGTGGGGCAAGTTTTTTTTACTGATCCTCCCTATGGGCTACCCAAACAAGATGATGACCCTTCAAAAGAAATCTCTTTTAATGGAATTTATGTGCTGAAAAGTGATGGAAATGTTCAATTGATAGATTCTACCATGAGCAGACCCAATGGTTTAGCCTTATCATCTTCTAACAACATACTATACGTGGCAAATTCAGATTCAAAAAAAGCCATGTGGATGAAGTTTGTATTAGACAAGGATTATAATGTGGTTTCAAAATCAATATTTGCAGACAAAACCCCGCTATTAAAGGACTTGAAAGGTTTGCCTGATGGCTTAAAAATACATCCTTCGGGTTTGATTTTTGCTACAGGGCCAGGAGGAGTGCTCATATTTCATCCTGATGGCAGACATTTAGGTACTATTCTTACCGGAAAAGCCACTGCCAATTGTGCTTTTGACGGAGATTTTGAATATCTGTATATGACGGCACATGACCAATTGATGCGAGTAAGATTGAAGTAATTGAATTAAGGCAAAAACAATAAGAGTATTATCAGGATTTATTATTCACCTTTCCATTGTCAGAA
>CAZBCV010000155.1:0-7701 GCA_964490495.1 uncultured Aureispira sp.
TTTCAACGCAGAGATATTCAAAAAGAGCCGTAAATTATTTAGTTCTTTATCTGGAAAGAGCACTAGTTTACATTTTTTCCATTTACCCCTTCTTTTATTCCCTCTAAATGATCATTAAACTCCGACAGTAGAGCCACAACTTGCGACATTCGGTCATCTGAGCCTAACCCCTTGATGACTTTATTTTTGAGAAATTGTGTTTTTATGTCTTGCCAACGTAACCTATCCGCCTCTGACATGAGATTCATCAGTTCTTTCATTTTGAGAAGATTGGCTTCAGCAGAGGAAGTTAAGGTCTGAGATTCGTTTTTATAATGTGTCAAAAGCAAGGTATCAATTTCATCCTTACTCATGATGGGGTGGACTGCGGAAACCAACTTATTCATGTCCCGATACGAGCCTTGCAGCTTGAATGATGGTTCTAATCGATAGCTGTCTTCCATGGCCGCTGATTGAATGTATTGTTGATTTGCTTTGAGTACGACATTCCGCACTTGAATGATATTTTTGAGTACGTTATAGTGATCTTGAATTTGCATTTCAGTCATGTTGCTTTCTAAGGTAGGAATAGGGCTTTCTACTTTTATGGCATCATAAAGTTTATACAAATTTTCCATACTGTTTTTGGTCAATTGCTGCATATAATCATTGGACATGAGGGCATTTTCTATCATACTCAGTTCGAAGAGACCATCATTTTGACCTACGATGTCACCGAGATTATAGATGTCGGCTCTATTGGCGAGCATGTCAGGGATGCGAAATATATCGCCTGTCTCAGTGTAGGGATTTCCCGCCATAACTAGGCAAAAGCGTTTGCTTCGGAAGTCATATGTTTTGGCCACACCATTGAAGATGCCCTCCACCTTACGTTGGCCATCAGCGAGACTGATGAACTTCTGTAGAAACTCTGGATGACAGTGTTGAATGTCGTCAAGATAGAGCATGACATTGTCCCCCATTTCAAAGGCCAAATTGAGTTTTTCGAGTTCTAATTTTGCACCAGCGTTTTTGGCTTCATTGGGGTCTGTAGATGTGATGTGATGACCAATGGATGGCCCATTGATTTTCATAAATACCAATCCCAGTCTATCTGCTACATATTCCATAAGCGTCGTTTTTCCATATCCAGGCGGAGAAACCAATAAGAGCATACCCATGCGGTCTGTCCTTTTGGTTTCACCTATGACACCTAATTGTTTTGCAAAGTTGGCGCCTATCATAGGGAGATAGACTTGATTGATAAGTTTGTTTCGTACAAATGAAGTGAGCACTTGACTGTCGAAGCTTTCGAGGCGCATTTTGTGATTTTTTTCGGCTATCAACTCCATTTTTCTACTCTGAAACGCTCTAAATTGTGGCAATACGACACTACTGTAATAAGTCATTTTGTCCACAAAATCATAATAATCAAAAGCGTAGGATTGCCCTTCTTGAAGAGAATTTAATCCTTCTATTTTTTTGTAAATGGTAATGGCGCTTTTCTGCCCCTCTTTCAGATTTTTGGTCACTAAAAATGCTGCAACTTCTTTGATGATATGAGGAGAAGTCTCATTCTGATCAAAAGCCACATAAGTATTTAAGGCGTTTTCAGCCATAAAGTAACAAGCCGCCGGATGCGGGTATAAGGACTCCAATTGCACCATAAATTGTATGTCCTTGCCCTTATTTTTCAAGTGGTTTAGAAATTTTTCGAAGAGTATCGCTCCTGCCGAAGATATTTGAAACACGCTCCTGTTTTCTAACTTGAGATAAACTGCTGCTTGTCTCACAGACACCTTATCAAATTCTGACCCAAAATCGTGCGCAAATGTTCGCAATCGTTGTGCCAATTGGTCATTGAGGTAGCCAAATTGTTCAGTATTGTCAAACGCTTGTCTTATAAGGTGAACGGCCTTAAATTGGTTTTCAAAATAGACTTTGTCCCCCTCATTGAGAAAAAACCAAAAGATCTGGGCTAATGCTCTTTCTTCAGGAGAATACCGCAATACGTCCAATTCGTGCGACAAATGCTGTAAAACATCCAATATTTGAGCCGCATCCACATCATGAATACCTTTGACCAAATTTTCGCCATAGTGTTGGGTCATAAAATCCCCGATATACCGCAAATTATCTTCATAAAGTGTAGGATAGGGGTGTTTTTTAAAAACTTCCCATGCAATGTATTCATATCTAGCCACATTTTTGTTTTCAGAGACAAACTCTTGTTGCCACACTTCTTTGTACCCTTCCAAAAGACTATGGTCAATAGCTTCGTAGTAGGAAGTACCCGTGATGTGATAAAAGTATTGATTGTCCTTCAGTACCAAAGTCAAAGTTCTTTTGGTAGTACTGACCGCAAACTTGTATTCTCCCAAAGTGATGACTTTACCGTCGTCTTCATAGAGTTCTTTTTTGTCTTTGAGTTTTCGGAGAGCTTCTTGTTGGGCTACGATGACGAGCGTATTCAACTCTTCAGCTTTATTGGTGTCACCCATAGATGTCAAGGTGCGTGCGGTCTCGCGTACTTTATCCACCATGAGGTCAGTGGCAAAAAAGCCATTGATTTCTTGTTCGGATTTGAGAGAAAGGGCTTTGTTTTTTATACCGTTTATAAGGCGCTCACCCGTTTTTAATAGGTGGGTGGTGCGCTTATTCGTTGCCTCTGTGATTTGAACTTTTTTGCTTTCAAAATGCCTATAGATTTCCTCTCTTTTATCCTGAATAGCCGATATATATTCATCAAAATCGACAAATTTAGCTTCCATATCTTCGAGCTGTATGGACAATTTGCTGAGAAAATCATCGCAGGCTTCAGGTGTTGAGGCCATTTCAGAAAGATTGACCACCGACTGATCAAAGAGTGTCATTTGTGCGGCGAAATCAGCTGTGAGTTCCCGTCCTGATATTTCTCGTCGCCGTTGGGTCAGTTCCAATCTTTCCTGATTGAGCCGTGCAAATATCTGAGATATATGCTCAATAATTTGTGTGGAATGGGCCGTATCTTCTATTTTTAACCCATTGACCACATCTATCAACAGGGTCAGCTGTTCTGATACTTTTTGTATTTGAGATTCTATATCTTTGGCTTCTATGGCCCGGCTCATTTTTTGGGTAGTGTGATGTATGGACTCCACTTCTGCCCAATAAGGAGCCATGGCATTTTCGTCCAATAAAAAGGCCGCACAAGACTGAGCCAATGTGCCGTTGCATTCCAAAAGTTGATTTTCCAACTCTTGTAAGGCATCGACATCAGAAAATTTCAATTCTTTGGTGGCGGCTATATCCCCCATCAATAATCTGACATGAGACATGGCATCCACATATTCTTGCAATGACTTATACTGGGCAGCGCTGACAGCCTTAAGCATATCCATTATCCGCTGTGTGAGATCATTGACAGTATTTGTAGTTGCCCTACGGACTTCTACTATTTTTTCATATTCATTGATGGCCGTGTGCGCCGTATTTCTGATTTCTTTTATGACCTCAGCTGGATTAAAAATTTCTTTTTGAGCTACAAAGTAGTACCCATCCAAGATAGAAGTGGCCTGTTTGACCACATCATCATATAGCGCATCATAAGTGTCCTCTTTGGTCATGAGCGTAACGAGTGAATGACATTCCGCCATCAAGTGTACCAAATCACGATTGCCTATTTTATACAACGCATTTTCCCTCAATGTATCTGGTATGATAAATTCTTTTGAAAAAGGAGTATTCCATATCTGTATTAAGTGATGTTTGGTGTCTTCGCCTTTCTGAGTATAAGCCAATGTCCCATCTTCAAAAAAAGTAAAACCCTTACATAACAATGGTGTATCGGCACTTTGCCTAATAATGTTATAAAACTGAATGACATATTCTTCACTATTGTAATTATAAAAAATAAAGGCAAAATCTTCTCCATTGGGGGCATTTAGCTTTCGCAAAAACTTAACATCCTCCTGTGTAGATGGAAAGATTTTGGTCTCTCCAGACTGTAAAGCATACCCATCAGCGAAAATGACTCCTTGATTATCAGGCAAAAGGACAGCAGCGTGACGCAATGAATGGATACGCCGGACTTTTTTTTCTTTATGATTGTAAATGTAATACCTTTCACTCTCTTGAAAAGGTTTAATTTTCAGGATGACTATGTTTTTATAATCAAAAAAATGAATTTCTGCATCATCCAAAGTTTGGTCTTTATGGGCTACTTCTTCCGAATAAATACCCAATCCAGTATCTGTATTGTCTTCCACTTTGATGGTGATATCGCCCCCTATGGCCTCTACAAATACCTTGTCTGCTATAGATACATGGGGGTGACGACCCGTGCGCTGCATATCTCGTGTAGCCCGTACCCAGCCAAATTCGTATTGTTGTGGCCACTTCACTTCACCCGCAGAACGGGCATCTACAAAATGAAGCGATGTCTCTTTTATCACCCATTTAAAGGCTTTGATATCGAGCATGCTTTCTGAAAGTTGAAACACAAAATAGACATGATTGCGGTCACTAAAAAATCGAACAAAACGTGTGTGACGATAATATTTGTACATATTGTGCAATTCAAACAAAAAAGTCTCGTCCTCTATCAAAGACAGATTGTGGGGTTCGAATCGTTGATTTTCAAAAACATAGGCAGAAAATACATCGCGCAATTCTATTTCAGACTTTAAACCTAAAAAGGTATTATGGCCCACAATACAGAGAGAACCCAAAGCAAATATATCAGATATCTTACAGGAGTTGTCTGTAGAAATGCGCTCATTGGCCGATAAGGCAAATTCTACGCTTCCAAATACGGCTTTGCGCTCTTCGTCTAACTGTTTAAGTCGAGCGAGGAGGTCTGCTTTTTGGTCGAGAAATCGCTTGCGCAATATATCATAAGTGCCCGATGCCAAAACATTATTTTTATCCATAGGGAATCAATTCTATTATTTGAAAGTGTCCTTGTCCATTCCTACACCTTGTGCCATTGATAATAAATCATTAAGTAGATTTTGGTCTTTGTCATCAGCTACTTGGCTGAGCTTCAATATCAATGCCGTCACACTTAGATTTTTTATATCCTCTGTCGTAATTTGATATTTTTCTATCATGGATTTCAACTTGGGCAAAAGCCCTTCATGCCCCTCTGCCAGAAAAGATTGTCGCAGCATTTTAGCATTTTCGCTGCTTTCTATGAGTTTGTCTATCCCTTTGCCTCGAGATATCTGTCGAGTGACATTGTCAAAGAAGGAATGATCACCACCTACGATGTCAATTTTAGCATTTTTGAAGGCTTCGGCCAATACGCCAGCTTGCGCTTGAGCGATGTCTTTCTGAATAGAGATTTGAGCCAATTCTACTTCCTTTTCTTTAGCCAATGTAAGTCTGAACTCTTCATGTTCTTTGCCTGCATCATTGAGCTTTTTCATGGCTTCGGCTTTTTCAGTGATACCTGCGGCTTCGGCCAATGCTTTTTCTTTGATGATATCTGCTTGAGCAAAACCTTCTGCTTTGTGAGCGGCTGCTTTCTTCTCAATGATATGTGCCTCTACCATTCCCTGTCTTTCAGCTGCGTCGGCTTTGGCATGAAGGACTTGCGCTTCAGAGAGGCCAAGAGTGGCTTCTTCTTTGGCTTTCGCCTCAGCGATAATTTTGCGAGAATCGGCTTCTCTTTCAGCGGCGTCCCGCATGGCTTGTGCTTCTATGACGCGTCTTTCCGCATCTCTTTGGGCCGCTTGTTTGCGCGCATCGGCGGCTTTGGTCTCTGTGATAAGGTTTTGTTCAGCTGTCTGAGAGGCCAGAATGAGCTGTACTTGCTTTTCGCGTTCAGCAGCTTTGAGTGCTTCTACATCTTTGATATTTTGTTGTTCCTCGACAACAGATTTTTCTTTCATCAATCGCTCTTTGATGACATCTTGAATGTTTTTTTTCTCCACCTCTACGACCTTTTCTTTTTCTATATTGGCCAATGCGACGACTCTATCTTTTTCAGTGGCTTCGAGAAGTCTATCTTTTTGTACGCGCTCCGTTTCCACGAGTTCAGCACGTTCTTTATTTTTGGTAGCAATGACCACTTGCCGCTGCATGTTTTCCTCGGCTACTCGAAGTTTTTCTTCAGTATCTATACGCACACTTTCGGATTTGAGCCTTTCTTCTTCAGTGACTTTGGCTATTTCGGCGTTTTCGCGGGCTTCTATATTGGCGATTTCTCTACGTTGGCGATTTTCTTTTTCGGCGAGTTGTTTTTCGAGTTCCAATATGGCTTCGCGCGCCTCTACATTTTGTTTGGTGATGGTCTTTTCTTCATCTCGACGCACTAAATTGGCTTTGATATTTTGATGAGCGGTGAGTTCAGTAATTTTTTTGATACCCTCCGAATCGAGGATGTTGTCCTTATTGAGGTATTGGAGCGAGGTTTGCTCAAGATAATCTATGGCACAATCATCCAATACATATCCATTCAAATCTGTACCGATAATATTAAGTATTTCTTGACGAAATTCGGTCCGCGCTTCGTAGAGTTCTATAAAGTCAAATTTTTTACCCACTGTTTTGAGAGCTTCGGAAAATTTAGCTTCAAAAAGTTCCCTAAGAGTCTCAATATCTGACGCCCGTTGGCAGCCAATAGTTTGACCTACATTGATGATATCATCTACAGATTTGTTGACCCTCACAAAAAAAGCGACTTGAATATCGGCGCGCATATTGTCCTTGCAGATGAGGCCATCTTTTCCTTGTCTTGAAATTTCCAATTTTTTGACAGAGATATCCATATATTCCATACGATGGATGACAGGAATGACCAAGCCAGCATTAAAAAATACTTTGACGCCACCATATCCTGTACGGAGCATGACGATACCTTGTACAGTTTTTTTGTACATAGAAACAAGCCACATGATAAGGCCCAGAGAAGCTATCAATGAGACTACAATAATTACATAAAATGTTGTCATAGATTTAAAATTTTTAGTGAATAAGTAAAATAATGGTAAAATTTATAATTTCTGAATGATATAATAATATTTGTTATCGGAGCTGCGCTCCACAATTTTGACCAAATTATCTGCAATTATTTTATGGCCATTGAGGCTTTTAACCATCAATTTTATAGGGTCATTGTCGATGACTATCTCCACCATACCTACTTTGTCATCGGCTAAGTTGGTTTTAAGGAGTGCCACCATACCTATGAAATTGTGAGGCTCTTCCCCTTTATAGTTGAATTCTTTAAAAAAGCTTTTAAAAGGTAAAGTCACAAATTTTGTTATGTGCATACTAAGCATAAATGCTGGTAGAACAGTGACAAAAGTCACCCATCCGGACAACCCTAAAAAATACTGAAGATTGACATTGATGGCCCACGTAAAAAGTAAAGTCAATGTGAGAAAAAATGTGATGGGAATAACATCCAGATTGAGATACTTAAGAAATTGTAAAAAAGAAGAGGGTTCGCCGCCTAAATCGACATCGGTCACATCAATGTCGGAGTCTAAATCCATGAATCCTGAAGCTCCAGTTATGATGGTAAAAATCCAGTACAAAACTGACAAACCTAAAAGTATCGTCAAGAGCAAGTTGGCTGGCTGAATTGATAAGTGATATAATTGATCGAATGTCATGAAAATAGTGTTTTAAGTATTTAGAGCTGCAAATGTAATTATTTTGTTAATAGTTTCCAAATTTAATTTTTGATAGATGAAAATAAGGTTATATTCGACAAAATGGGGGAATAGGGCAAAA